>DASRWK010000317.1:0-3705 GCA_035776715.1 Microvirga sp. | reverse complement strand
TGCGCATCACGGCCGGGCTCGTCCCGGCCGTTTTCGTTGATGCGCCGGCGATCAGAGCCGGTCGAGGGAAGGATCGCCTTCGCCGAACCAGTTCTTTTTCATGAGCGCCTTGGCTTCCTCGGCGGCCCCGGCGTCGCCTCTCGCCTCGGCGGCCCGGAGCAGCCCGGCGGCCGCCCAGCCGTTGTTCGGCGCTCTCTGGATGGCCTCGCGGAAAGCAGCCTGCGCCTCCTCAGGCTTCCCTTGTTGCAGCAGCGCGGCGCCGAGCGACTGGTGCACCGGATAATACCAGAAGGGTGGCTCCATATAGGGCAGCCGATCCTGGATCTCGGCGGCTTCCGCGAATTGTGCGGCGGCCGTCCCGTGATCGCCCTTGTTCTGGGCGATCCGCGCCTCGATCACCTTCGCCTTGATGGCGAGAACGTCCGGACCCGGAACGCCGAGATCGGGCAGCGCCATGACCTCCGGCGTATTCGCCAGGGTCGCGATGGCGGCTGCTTCGGCACGCGCCTCGTCGTCCCGTCCGAGCCGGGCCAGGGACACCCCGCGGGCATAGTGCCATGCGGCGCGCACGAAGGGGAAACCCGAATCCGGCGCAGGCAGGGTCAGCACCTTCTCCGGTTCCGAGAAGCGCGCATGGGCCGTATAGGCCGCCGCGGCGATGGGCTGGGTCCAGGGGACCTCGCGCTGGGTGCGCTCCGACACGATGCCGCCGAGTTTCTCGGCCGCCGACACTGCGGTCCTCCCGTCTCCACCCATCAGGGCCGACGCCATCACGAAGTGAACGTTGTGGGCGTAGTAGCCCTCCGAATAGAGCAGGCTCGCACCGCCTCTCTTGAGCAGCGCCTCGTCGGCAGCGGCGGCCTGCACATTCGCGTCCAGGCTCTCACGCCAGCGGCCGAGACGATACCAGATGTGGCTCGGCATATGCACCAAGTGCCCGGCTCCGGGCATCAGGGCCGCCAATCGCGCCGCATGCGGCGCCGCGCGCTCCGGCCGGTCGGAGGCCTCGACGGCGTGGATGTAGAGGTGAATGGCCCCGGGATGATCGGGCTCCGCCTTGAGGGAGCCCACCTGCCGGTCGCCAAGCACGCCCTCGATGAGCTCGATCATGCGGGCGGTCCTGCCCTTCGGGGTTTTGCCTCCGTCGGCCCAGTAATCCCAGGGACTGAGATTCATGAGTGCGTCGGCCGTCAGGAGCGCGACGTGCGGATCGTCCGGAAAGCGAGCCTGCACGGCCTCCATCGCATCCGCATAGGCCTGGTCCAACGCCTTGCGATCAGCGTTCGGATCGGGCGAATGCCGCTGCGAGAGCGCGTCGATCAGTGCAGCCTCCACCCCGCCGGGAGAGGCAACGCGCCCGGCCTGTTCGAGCGCCACGAGCGCGCGGGCGTTGGCGGCCGCCTCCATCGGGTAGTTGATATGGGGTCCCAGCACCCACGCCTCTCCCCAGAGGCACATCGCGCAATTGGGGTCGAGATCCTGCGCCGCTCTGAACGCCCGGGCCGCTTCGGCGTGGTTGAAGCCCCATCCGAGGCGATAGCCCTGGTCGAAATAGGCACGGGCCTCCTGCACGGTCGGACCGACTGCGCCCCACGTGAACCGCCCCAGATTGTCGTAGACGGGCGGTCTCTCCTCGGCGCGCGGAGCGGCTGCGCCTTTCGGGAGATCGCGGCTGTAGGCCCCGAGCTCGTTGCGCGCCGGCGGCTGAGGATGAGCCTGATGATCGGTCTGCGCCATCGTCATCCGCGGGGCCGGAGCATGACTCAGCCCGTGAAGGAGCTTCACACGCGGGCTGTTGTGGTCGCCCAGAGGACAGGCGGCGGCGGATGTCGCCAGAGCAAGAGTGGCGGCTGCGCTCGTCATGAGCAGGACGGATGCGGTCGAGCGCTTCGTAAGGCGGGTCGTCATGAGGGGCCTCCCATTTCAGCGGAACGGATTGCAGGCGGAAGGCGGTCCGAGAGCCTGCGGAATCCATCCTGCCGGGTCACGTCGCCTGCCGGTTCGCGCGCGGTCTCGGCTGTCCTCCGGGCGATCGGCCTCACAGGCGAAGACGGATGTTCGCCGCGTTCCTCGCCGGCTCTTCCCGCCGAAGAACATCCTCACCATGACCCCGTCGAGAGCGGAGGTCTGTGACCTTCGTCACATCCTGCCGATCGCAGCGCCCGAACGGCCGTTCTCTCGATCGGCGATTGGCGCGCCGGGTTCGTAGTTCCCCTGGGTTTTGAGCGAGCCCGTCCCGCCCTACCTTGAGCTTCAAGGCTTCCGGAGACATCCATGCCCTGGTCCATTTCCGTCGCGCGAATCGCCGGCACCGAGGTGCGCATCCACATGACCTTCCTGCTGCTCCTGGTCTGGATCGGCGCGGCGCAGTGGCGTGCGGGAGGTCAGTCGGCCGCTCTCGAAGGCGTCCTGTTCATCGTGCTCCTCTTCGCCTGCGTGCTGGCCCACGAATTCGGACACATCCTCGTGGCCCGGCGCTACGGCATCAGGACGCCCGAGGTGACGCTCTGGCCCATCGGCGGCGTCGCGAGCCTGGAACGCATACCCGACAAGCCCCGCGAGGAGCTGGCGGTCGCGGTGGCAGGTCCCCTGGTGAACGTGGCGATCGCGGCCGCGCTCATCCCTTTTCTCGGCTTGAGCATCGGCACCGCCGCCACGACGGCGCTCGAGAATCCGCATGCGGGCATCATGGCGAGGCTTGCGGCCGCCAACATCTTCCTCGTGGTGTTCAACATGATCCCGGCCTTCCCCATGGATGGCGGGCGCGTGCTGCGGGCTCTCCTCGCCATGCGCATGAACTATGCCGACGCCACCCGCACCGCGGCGCGGATCGGCCAGGGCGCGGCCTTCCTGTTCGCCCTCCTCGGCCTCTTCGGCAATCCCATGCTGATCGTCATCGCCCTCTTCGTCTATCTCGCGGCCTCCGCTGAGGCGCAGGACGTGTCGTTCCGGGGTGCAACGCAGGGACTGCCCGTGCATGCGGGCATGGTGAGTCCCGTCGAGACGCTGAGCACCTCGTCGACCCTCGACGATGCCGTCGACCTGATGCTGCGCACCGCTCAGAAGGAATTTCCGGTCGTCGACGGAGCAGGCTACCCGCGCGGCCTCCTGACCCGCGACGGCCTGATCGTCGCCCTGCGGCAGGGTGGGCCCGCGACCCCGGTCCTCGACGTGATGACCCGGGACCTGCCGACGGTTCAGGAATGGCAGCCCTTCGAGGCGGCCATCACCCTGCTCAACAAGGCCAGAGCCCCTGCCGTTCTCGTCCTGAACCGGGACCAGCGGCTCGTGGGGCTCCTGACGCCCGAGAATCTCGGCGAGATGATGATGGTGCGCAGCATCCGCCCGGACTGGCGGTTCCGCACGCGCCGACCTTAGATGTGAGGGATCCCGAGATGTGAGGGATCCCGAGATGTGAGGGATCCCGACCGATCGAGGCGTGACACCCTTCCGATAGGGAAGACTGCAGCACGTGCGGCCATGGTGACGAGGCGGTCGTGAGGCGGGGCGGCCCCGCTTGGCCCCTTGAAACGGCCTGCTCATCACAGCTTCGAGAGGCGCCCTATTGCCGCCGCAGAGTAATTATTATATTGCAGCTCATCAGTTTTCCGCTCGGTTTGTGCCATGGGCGCGGCAAGGCTTGCCGCGAACCGGGCTGTTTTGCTTTGAAAGACCAACCTTCATGAAGCTGCGCAATATCGCCAT
>DASRWK010000316.1:0-3007 GCA_035776715.1 Microvirga sp. | reverse complement strand
GACGGGAGACGACGCCGGAGGAGGAAGCCTTCCTGCAGGAAGACGGCTTCCGGGGCTGAACTCTCACATGATCCCTTCCGCGCCGCGAGACATCGCGGCGACGCCGGTGCGGGACACCTCCACGAGGCCGACCGCCGTCATGAGCTTGATGAAGCGTTCGACCTCGTCGGTCGTGCCGGTTAGCTCGTAGACGAAGGAGGTGAGCGTCGCGTCGAGCGTGCGCGCGCCGAAAGCAGAGGCGAGGCGCATGGCTTCCACGCGGTGGTCGCCCTTGCCCACCACCTTCACGAGGCAGAGTTCACGCTCCACCGCTTCTCCGGTGAGCGTGAGATCAACCACACGATGCACCGGCACCAGACGCTCGAGCTGGCTCTTGATCTGCTGGATGATGCTGTTCGTGCCGGTGGTGACGATGGTGATGCGAGAGATATGCGCCTCGTGCTCCGTCTCGGTGACGGTCAGGCTTTCGATGTTGTAGCCGCGACCCGAGAAGAGACCGGCGATGCGGGCGAGAACGCCCGGCTCGTTATCGACGACCACCGCAAGGGTATGCCGGTTGACGGGCTCGACGCGGTGCGCATCGGGATAATGAGTTTTCATCTGGAGCATTTGCGTTGTCCGGCGTTGGTGTCTGGCTTCAGGCTGCCTTGCGGAAATTCTCGATCGCCTCTTCATCGACCTCGTCGGCATCGACGATCCAGCTTTCCTTCAGCGCGGCGGAGCGCCATTCCTGGAAGGCGGGAAGTGCGAGGATCGCGTCGACATAAGCGCGCGTCCCGGCATCGAGGGCGAAGGAGTAGGTGTCGAGGCGCGTCGCGAGCGGCGCATACATGGCGTCCGCCGCCGAGAAAGAACCGAAGAGGAACGGCCCTCCCGCGCCGAAGCGCTCACGCGCCTGGCGAACGATTTCGGAGAATCGCGCGACGTCTCGGGCCACGGCCTCGCCGCGGTCTTTCTGCGCATATTTCTTGCCGAGATTCATCGGGCAGGCGCTGCGCAGGGCCTGGAAGCCCGCGTGCATTTCGGCCGCGACCGAGCGCGCCATGGCGCGGGCCTTACGATCCTCAGGCCATACGGGAGCGCCGAAAGCCTCGCCCACATATTCCATGATCGCGATGCTCTCCCACACGGTCGCTTCGCCGTCGATGAGGATCGGCACCTTGCCGGCGGGAGAATGTTTGAGGACCTTCTCCTTCGTGTCGGGAAGATCGAGGGGAATGAGGGTCTCGTCGAAGGCGACGCCCAGCTGCCTCATGAGCAGCCAGGGACGCAGGGACCAGGACGAGTAGCATTTGTTGGCGATGACGAGAGTCGGCATGGCTGAACGCTTTCCTTAAACCAGCATCTTGCCCTTCTCGTCGATCACGGAGCCGATATCGGCCCCCGTCTCGCCGAGATAGTCGTTGAGCAGCATCTCGTTATGCGCCTTGCCCGACGGGATCATCGGGAAGCAGTTCTCGGTCTTGTCGACGATGCAGTCGAAGATCACTGGGCGGTTGACGCTGATCATCTCCATGATCTTCGCATCGAGATCGCCGGGATTGTCGCAGCGAATGCCCACGGCGCCATAGGCCTCGGCGAGCTTCACGAAATCGGGCAGCGATTCCGAATAGCTCTGCGAATAGCGCCCCCCGTGCAGCAGCTCCTGCCACTGGCGCACCATGCCCATGTACTCGTTGTTCAGGATGAACACCTTGATGGGCAGATTGTACTGCAGCGCGGTGGACATTTCCTGCAGCATCATCTGGATCGAGGCCTCGCCGGCGATGTCGATGACGAGGGAGTTCGGATGGGCGAGCTGCGCGCCGACGGCCGCGGGCAGGCCATAGCCCATGGTGCCGTGTCCGCCGGAGGTCATCCAGTGGTTCGGATCCTCGAACTTGAAGTACTGGGCCGCCCACATCTGGTGCTGGCCGACCTCGGTCGTGATGTAGGGCGAGCGGTCCTTGGTGAGCTCGTAGAGACGCTGGACCGCGTATTGCGGCTTGATGGTTTCCGTGGAGTTCTTGAACGCGAGGCAGTTGCGGGCGCGCCAGCCTTCGATCTTGCTCCACCATTCCTGCAGATCGACCTTGTCGGCCTGCTTCGCGCCCTGGCGCCACAGGCGCACCATGTCCTCCAGCACATGCGCGCAGTCGCCCACGATCGGAATGTCCACCTTCACGGTCTTGTTGATGGAGGACGGGTCGATGTCGACGTGGATGCGCTTGGAGAACGGCGAAAAGGCATCGAGGCGCCCGGTGATGCGGTCGTCGAAGCGCGCGCCGATGTTGATCATCACGTCGCATTCATGCATCGCGAGGTTGGCCTCGTAGGTGCCGTGCATGCCCAGCATGCCGAGCCACTGCTTGTCGGAAGCCGGATAGGCGCCGAGGCCCATCAGCGTCGAGGTGATGGGAAAGCCCGTGAGCTGCACGAGTTCGCGCAGCAGCGCGGCTGCCTGGGGACCGGAATTGATGACGCCGCCACCCGTATAGAACACGGGCCGCTTGGCGTTCGCCATCAGCTCGACCGCCGCGCGGATGTGATCCATGTCGCCCTTCACGGTCGGGCGATAGGTCTTGTGCTGGTTGCTCAGGGGGCGCACGTAGCTGCCCGCCTTGAACTGGATGTCCTTCGGCAGGTCCACGACCACCGGACCGGGACGTCCGTTCTGCGCCACGTAGAACGCCTCGTGCAGAATGCGCGGCAGGTCCTCGATGGATTTGACGAGATAATTGTGCTTCGTGCAATGGCGCGTGATGCCGACCGTGTCGCATTCCTGGAACGCGTCGGAGCCGATGAGATGGGTCGGCACCTGACCGGTGATGCAGACGAGCGGGATCGAGTCCATCATGGCATCGGCCAGGCCGGTGATGGCATTGGTTGCGCCGGGGCCCGAGGTCACCAGCACCACGCCCGGCTTGCCCGACGCGCGGGCATAACCTTCCGCAGCATGCACCGCGCCCTGCTCGTGCCGGACGAGGACGTGGCGCACCCTGTCCTGGTGGAAGAGCGCGTCGTAGAT
>DASRWK010000315.1:0-2989 GCA_035776715.1 Microvirga sp. | reverse complement strand
ATGGTGCTGGTGGAGGTTTCCGCATTGGTCGATCCCTCCGCCGTCGTGGAAATCGCCGCAACCGCGATCATTCCCCAGGGCGGTCAGCCTCAGCCCGCGGGTAATCCCCTCATGCCCTAAGGATGGCGCTTCCTAAACGATGGCAGAGGCATTCGAGACCAGGAGATTCGCTATAAACGCACGATTGCCCCCCGTTCTGGTGACGCCGCATGATCACCGGCGCCTGATGCGGACGGCTCAGGAACTCGCGGAGCAGGCCCACCCGATCGCGCAGCCGCTTCTGCAGGAGCTCAACAGGGCCGTCGTTTGCCCCACTGATCAGCTCCCGGAGGATGTAGTGACGCTCGACACGTTCGTGACCTACCGGCTTGCGGATAGCGGTCGGTCCGAAAGGCGGGCTCTGGTTCATCCGGAGGATCTCACTTGGCCGCCGGCCGAACTGTCCGTCCTGACGCCGCTGGGCCTATCTCTCCTCGGGCTTCGGCCCGGTGACCGGGTGCCGTTGATCGGCTCGGACAGGCCGATGGACGCATGTGTTGAAGTCGTGGCCGTCGGACCGAGGGTCACGGGTGCGTTCGTGTCGGTCGGGATCTAGCGGAGCGAGATGGCAATGCGGGTACTGCTGACGCGTCCGCAGGCGCAAACGGACGAGCTTGGGGCCGTCCTCGAGAAGCAAGATATCGAGTGGCTCGGGGAGCCCCTGCTCAGGATCGTTCCGGTTTCCTGGAACCCGGACGTCCTCGCCGGCCGGCAGGCGCTGCTGCTCACGTCGGCCAATGCAGCCCGCGAACTCCTCCGGGTTCACGGGGTTCGCCGGGATATGCCGATCTATGCGGTCGGGCCGGACACCGCGGCGCCGCTTCTCGCCGAAGGTTTCTCGAATGTGCGGGCTGCAGGCGGAACCGCGGTGGGCCTCATCGGCTATATCCGTCGGCACGCGGATCCGCGTGCGGGGCCGCTTCTCTACCTCAGCGGCTTGGACGTCACGCTTGATCTTGCGGCCGCTCTCGCAGCTGCCGGATGGGCCGCTGATCGTGTGGTCGTTTATCGTGCCTTCGCGGCGGAGCAACTGAGCATCGAGGCCAGGCGCGAACTCTCGCAGAACCGGCTTGATGCGGCCGTGTTCCTGTCCGCACGGACGGCGGCCATCTTCTGCAGCCTCATCATCGCGTCCGGCATCGTGGATGCCTGCTCCCGCATGACGGCCGTAGCAATCAGCGCAAAGGTGGCGGAGGCGCTGCGACCGGCGGGCTTCGGTCAGGTGGTCGTCTCGGGAACGCCCGACATCGACAGCATCGTCGATGCCGTATTGCGTGTCGCCGCGGGGGCACCCGAAGTCCAAAAGGAGGGGTAATCCCTGGAACAGGCTCCGGCATCGCTCTGGATCCGTTCAAGGCTGCCGGTGCTCCGCAAGGTCCCCAGAGTGGAACACGCCCCGGACGACATGGCTCCGCCGAGCGCTCACTCCCAGGTATTACGATCGTCGGGCGAACAACCACGCGGTAGACGATAAAGCGCCCAGTACCAGCGCTGCGGATGAAGGCACGTGGCTCAGCATATCAGATCCTCCATCATGAGAAGGCCGGTCCTGGATGCCGGCCTTCGGGCGTGATCGCTCTGACGTGCCTTATGAGATTTCCCTCCACGGCTCGATGAACTGTCCATGCGGCTGGTAGAGGACGCGCAGCAGCGTCAGGCTGCGCCACCCCTTCGATGTCCTCCACGTGATCGACTGCTCCTCGCGCAGGCCGATCAGCGCCGCCCCTATCGGAGTCAGTACGGAGATCCGGTCCGGCTCGCCATCGGCCTCGTCGGGATAGACCAAGGTGGCGCACCGGGTATCCCAAGTGACGTCATCCCGGAATTCCAGTCGCGAGTGCATCGTTGCCACGGAACGCGGAATGGCCCGCTCCGTCACGACGGTCGCCCGCATCAACTCGTTGGCGAGCATCGCGGCGGCCTGGCGGTCCTGGGGATCGTCCATGCCGCTTGTGGCAGTCCAGGCAAGGCGGTCGTAGTCGCCCGCCGAGATCGTCACGGGCGGAAGGTTTTCCTGCTTGATCATGATGTCTCCAGCCGCCTCAGACCCAGATGATGCCGCCAGGGACGCGCGTGACCGTCGAGCCATCGTCCAGGAAGCGAAGCCCGATGCCCTCCACGTACACCTCGTGGACACTGCCGTCCGTCTCCACGAACGCCATGCGGTCGCCGATGCGCAGGCCGAGAAGCGCTGTTCCCAGCGGCGTGGTCACGGAGATCTCCGCGCCGGGCCAGACGAGGTCTTCGGGGTGGACGAGCAGGTGGGCGCGCGATTTCGGCTCGTCGTCGACGCGATAGATCACACGGCAATTCGTCGAGACGACATTCTCCGGCAGCGCTGCCGGATGGCAGACCTCTGCGCGGCGCAGCTCCTTGAGCAGGAAGTCTTGCGCCCGGCGGTTGTGCTTCTGGCGGATCATCGCGGTGAACAGCAGGCGGTTGTAGTCGTTGGCCGCGAGGGTGATCGGGGGGAGATCCTGGTGCACGTTCATGAAAACCTCCTCAGAACGGTCGCTGCCGGATGCGCAGGGCGCTCCCGCAGAGCAGACATGACGGACTGACATGCGCCTGATTGGCGCATGCGGCGGCCTGATTGTGGGGAGATGTTGGACGCCCCGGAGCGTCGGCGACCGCAGCGGGTTAAGCCGGCTCCTGGGGCTTACCTTCCTGCTTTAAGGCAACCCGCGTGCGTCAGAAGGCGAAGATTTTTCACGAACGTATTCATGACCCTTACAAGATAGTCCTGTTGTCCGCGAATGCAAGCTTGCTCGCGGCGAGGCCCTCACGCGAGGAGGAGCCCCGCGAGCACGGGGCTGCATGCCGCCTGTGCCGGGTCGACGAGGCCTTCTCCGGGCATATTGCACTCCGGCACGGAAGCCGCCATTAAGGCTCCCTAGCGACAAGATCGGCACGTCAACAGACAGGAGTAAGATCAATTGCATGCAGCCTC
>DASRWK010000314.1:0-4382 GCA_035776715.1 Microvirga sp. | reverse complement strand
CTTTGGTCCTGAATCCACCCGCACCTGAGAGACAGCCGATGGCGCCTGCAAAACTGTTCACACCCTTCCGGGTCGGCGAGCTCGAACTCGCCAATCGCATCGTGATCGCCCCCATGTGCCAGTACTCGGCCGAGAACGGGTGCATGACCGACTGGCATGTGATCCATCTGGGTCAGCTGGCGCTCTCAGGGGCCGCGCTCCTGACCATCGAGGCGACCGCCGTCGTGCCCGAAGGACGCATCACCTATGCCGATGTGGGCCTCTATTCGGATGAAACCGAAGCCGCGATGGCGCGCGTTCTGGAGAGCGTCCGCCGCTGGTCCGACATGCCGATCGCCATTCAGCTGGCCCATGCCGGGCGCAAGGCTTCCTCCGAGGTGCCATGGAAGGGCAGGCCGCAGATTTCGCCCGATCACCCCAACGGGTGGCAGACGGAAGCGCCTTCCGCGATTCCATTCGCTTCCGGCGACGTCGCTCCGGCCGCCCTGGACCGGGACGGGCTGGCGCGCGTGCGCAACGCGTTCGCCGAATCGGCGAGACGCGCCGCCCGGCTAGGCATCGAGGCGGTTCAGATCCACGCGGCCCATGGCTATCTGCTGCATGAATTCCTCTCTCCGTTGTCCAACCAGCGCACGGATGAATACGGCGGGTCCCTCGAGAACCGGATGCGCTTCCCGCTCGAGGTGTTCGACGCTGTCCGCAACGCCTTCCCGGCGGAGCGGGCCGTCACCGTGCGCGTGTCGGGAACGGACTGGGCCGAGGGCGGTTGGACGATCGAGGAGACGGTCGCCTTCACTCAGGCGCTCGAGGCCCGCGGATGCAGCGGAATTCACGTGTCGAGCGGCGGCCTGACGCCGGCGCAACGGATCCCGGTGGGGCCGAGCTACCAGGTGCCGCTCGCTCGCGCGGTGAAGGCGTCCACCAGGATGCCGGTCATCGCGGTGGGCCTCATCACCGACTACGTGCAGGCGGAGGCCATCCTCGCCACGGGCGATGCCGACCTCATCGCTCTCGCCCGAGCCATGCTCTACAATCCGCGCTGGCCCTGGCATGCGGCCGCCTTTTTCGGCGCCTCCGTCAAGGCGCCGAACCAGTACCTGCGATCGCAGCCCCGTCAGTACCCGGATCTCTTCGGCGTCCCCGTGGAGGACTGACGAGCGCCTCCGGCGTCATGCTCCATCCTCCCTCGTCATCCCCGGCCTTGTGCCGGGGACCCGGATCCGTGGAGCGCCGCGTCGTTCCGGTCGGGATGGCCGGGCGAGCCCGGCCACGACGGGAGGGACGGCAGGGAAGGGAAAAGGCCGTGACTTCGGAAGATGCCCTAACCGCCTTCATCCAGGGTGAAGCCGGCCTTCAGCACGACCTGATAATGGCGCACCTCGCCATTCTCCACGTGTCCTCTGGTTTGCAGGACCTCGAACCAGCGCAGGTTCCGCAATGTCGTGCCGGCACGCCGGATCGCGGTTTGAATCGCATCATCGATGCTCGTTTCCGACGAGCCGACGAGCTCGACGACCTTGTAGACGTGATCGTTCATGAGGTGCTCCATGCGTTATCAGAAGCCTGAATTGGAGCCCGGATGCAGGATGCCTAGAGAGGCTTTCGCGTTTCCGCGAGGAATTTGTGATCGGCACTAGTCGAAATTGCCGCTATCACGCAGGAACTTAGGACGAAGTTCCATCGTTGGGGAGCCGTCAACTCGGCCATACGGGCCGGGCGCAGGAAGGGAACTCCCCCATGAATTTCAAGATAGCTCTTGTAGCGAGTGCCCTTGCACTCGGCGTGGCCGGTTGCATGACGCCGATGGCTTCGGCTCCTCCCGCAGCCGTGACGAGCGCAGCGGTCTTCGTGCCGACGGCGGCTTCCTCGAACCTGTTCGAGATCGAATCGAGCCGCCTTGCCCTGCGTCGCGCACGCGATCCCGAGGTCCGCCGCTTCGCCCGACAGATGATCCGCGATCACAACCTCGCCACGCGCCGCATGGCGGCCGTGCTGCGCAACTCGGGCATGCCCGTGCCGCCTCCGGCGCTGAACGCGAAGCACCAGCAGATGCTCGCGACCGTCGAATCCGCCCCGGATTTCGATGCGGCTTACGTGAATGCCCAGCTCATGGCGCACCAGGAGGCCGTCACCCTGTTCGCATCCTATTCGTCGAGCGGTGACGTCCCGCAGCTCGCAGCCTTCGCGCGCCAGACTCTCCCGACCCTGCAGATGCACCTCGAACACGTGCAGGCGCTCAGCGGCGGCGCCCCTGCGATGTAAGGTTCTTGCCAGCGAGCGAAAGGCCGCCGGAAACCATTCCCGGCGGCCTTTTATCGTGTCAGCCTTCCTGAGCGTACGCCACCACTTCCTGCTCGATGGCGCCGAAGATCGAATGGCCCGCCGCGTCCTTCATCTCGATCCGGACGGTGTCGCCGAAGCGCATGAAGGGGGTCCGGGGCTCGCCATGGAGGATGGTCTCGACGGTGCGCTGCTCCGCAAGACACGAGTAGCCGAGGCCTCCATCGGAGATGGGCCTGCCCGGTCCCCCGCCTTGATCCTTGTTGGAGACGGTGCCCGAGCCGATGATCGTGCCCGCTCCCAGAGGCCGGGTCCTGGCTGCATGAGCGATCAGGGTCGGAAAGTCGAAGGTCATGTCCACCCCGGCATTCGGCTTGCCGAACGGTTTCCCGTTGAGAGTGGAGAGGAGGGGCAGGTGGAGCCTGCCGCCGTCCCAGGCCTCTCCCAGCTCGTCGGGCGTGACGGCGACCGGGGAGAGGGTCGAGGAGGGCTTCGACTGAAAGAACCCGAAGCCCTTGGCCAGTTCCGCCGGGATGAGATTTCTCAAGGAAACGTCGTTGACGAGAACGACGAGGCGGATGGCCTTGGCCGCGTCCTCCCGCGTCGCGCCCATGGGCACATCCCCCGTGATCACGGCGACCTCCGCCTCGAAATCGATGCCGTGGGCCTCGTCCAGCGCCGGAATCGGATCGCGCGGTCCGAGGAAGGAATCGGAACCTCCCTGGTGCATGAGCGGGTCGGTCCAGAAGGATTCGGGCATCTGTGCCCCCCGGGCCTTGCGGACCAGCTCTACGTGATTCACATAGGCCGAGCCGTCCGCCCATTGGTAAGAACGGGGCAGGGGCGAGGCGCAGTCATGCTCGTGAAAGCGGAAGGAAGGCACGGACCCGTGCTCGAGCTGTTCCGCGAGATCGCGCAGGCATGGCTCGACTTTTTCCCAATCGTCGAGGGCTTGCTGTAGCGTCGGAACAATGAAAAATGCGTCCGTCGCGCGGGTCAGGTCCCTCGAGACGATTACGAGCCGGCCATCACGGCCCTGTTTGAGCGAAGAGAGCTTCATAGCCACCCACCTGGTTGTTGTGGTTTATTGAGCTTGCAACGAAAGAGTCTGCGGGGAAACGCCAATGACAACGATGAAGAGAAGAAATTTCCTGAAGGGGGCCGGCCTTGCGGCTGCGGCCACCACGGTGGCGGCTCCCGCCATCGCGCAGTCCAGCCCTGAGATCCGCTGGCGTCTGACCTCGAGCTTTCCCAAGTCGCTCGACACGATTTTCGGCACGGCCCAGACCTTCGCCAAGTACATGGCGGACGCGACAGACGGCAAGTTCCAGATCCAGGTCTTCGCTCCGGGCGAGATCGTGGGCGGCCTCCAGGCCATGGATGCGGTGGAGAACGGCTCCGTCGAATGCGCCCACACCCCGACCTATTACTATATCGGACGCGAGCCGGCGCTCGGCGTCGCCACCGGACTGCCCTTCAGCCTCAATGCCCGTCAGTCCCATTCCTGGTGGCACTTCGCCGGCGGCAAGGAGATCATCAACGAGATCCTCGGCAAATATAACTGCACCTCTCTCGTGTGCGGCAATTCCGGCGCGCAGATGGGCGGCTTCTTCCGTAAGGAGATCAACTCGGTCGACGACCTCCGGGGCCTGAAGTTCCGCATCGGCGGCCTCGGCGGCCAAGTGCTCGCCAAGCTCGGCGTCGTTCCGCAGCAGGTCGCGCCGGGCGATGTCTATCCGGCTCTCGAACGCGGCACGCTGGACGCCGCCGAGTTCGTCGGTCCCTACGACGACGAGAAGCTCGGCTTCGTGCAGGTCGCGCCCTACTACTACTATCCCGGCTGGTGGGAAGGCGGCCCGACGGTCCACTTCATGTTCAACCTCGAGCAGTACAATGCGCTGCCCGAAAACTACAAGGCGCTGCTGCAGACGGCCTCGCAGGCGGTCAACGTCAACATGCTGTCGCAGTACGACTACCTGAACCCCACCTCGATCCGGAACCTCGTGGCGCAGGGCGCGCAACTGCGGCCGTTCTCGCCCGAGATCCTCGAGGCCAGCTACAACGCGGCCCACGAGGTCTATGCGGAACTCGACGCCTCCAAT
>DASRWK010000313.1:0-1769 GCA_035776715.1 Microvirga sp. | reverse complement strand
TTACGAGCGTGCCCGGACGGCTCTGGTCGCCCAGTTGCGGTCCCTCGATCCGCCTCTGCAGGAGGCGGATATTCGGAGGGAGTGCGCGGCCCTCGACGAGGCGATCACGCGAGTCGAGGCCGATCATGTGCCTCCTCCGGCAGGTTTCGATCCCGATGCTTTCGCCGAAATGCTGGTAGAGGATCAGCGCCAGCAAAGCCCGGCTGACCGGTTGCGCAGCGTGATGGGTCCGAGGCAGGCCCTCCGGGCTCCCTCCCAGGGCGAGCCCGGGCCTGAGCCCGCCCCTCAGGCCTTCGAGGAGACGGCCCCCGTCCGTCCGCGGATCGACAGCCGGCCGCATCCGGCCATGCAGAGCAATCGGCAGATGCGGTCCATCCTGCTCGGCGCGGCCATCGTTTTCGTCATCCTCGCCATCGGGGGGCTGGCCTGGTGGCAGAGCCGCTCGGATGCGCCCATTCCCGAAACGCCGGTTGCGGAGACGCCTCAGGAATCGCCGGCCAGCAACGAGACTGCCAAGATCAACGAGCGGGTCGGAGGGCAGGCGCCCGCCGCCTCTCCGGACGCGGGTCAGGCGATCGGCGTGGCGCACCGCGCGGTCTTCTACGAGGAGGACGCGACCAACCCCCAGACTCCGAAAGCCTATGTGGGGCGCGTAGTCTGGCGGCTCGAGGACGTGAATCCCGGCCAGGGGCAGTCGCTCGAGAAGGCGGTGACCGCCAATGTCGAGGTCGCCGAGGCGGGGCTGACCATGAGGATGGTGCTGCGCCGGAATCTCGACACGACGCTGCCGGCGTCGCATACGGTCGAGCTGACTTTCACCACACGCCAAGGCGACAGCGGCCGTGTGATCCGTGACGTGGGCCTCCTGCAGTTCAAGAACGAGGAGGCCGCGCGCGGCACGCCGATCGCGGGTCTGCCCGTGCCCGTGCGCGAAAACCTGTTCCTGATCGGCTTGTCCAACCTGCAGGGCGATGTGGAGCGCAATACCGAGCTTTTCGTGCGTCGCAACTGGATTGACCTGCCGGTCCGCATGGCCTCGGGCCAGCGCGCCATCCTGAGCTTCGAGAAGGGCGCCGCCGGTGAGCA
This sequence comes from Microvirga sp., assembly GCA_035776715.1. Classification (GTDB taxonomy): domain Bacteria; phylum Pseudomonadota; class Alphaproteobacteria; order Rhizobiales; family Beijerinckiaceae; genus Microvirga. Next base: position 683 of record DASRWK010000313.1, on the reverse strand, counting down.
GGTGCTGACCAATGCCTTCAGCCAGTGGCAGTAGGGCGGGGCGCCCGGGACAACAAAAAAGCCGCGCAGAGATGCGCGGCTTTTTTCATGGGGGTGGGCTGCCGTCAGGCCGAAGCCTCGGCCGATGAAGCGCTCTCGATCTGGGTGAGGTTCTTCTTCACCGCTTCCTGGACCTTCTCGAAGGCGCGCACCTCGATCTGCCGGACGCGCTCGCGGGACACGCCGAACTCGGTCGAGAGCTCCTCCAGCGTGATCGGATCGTCCGAGAGCCGTCGGGCCTCGAAAATCCGGCGTTCGCGCGGGTTCAGGACCGTGAGGGCGTTGCGTAGAGCGGTCAGCCGGTTCTGGCCTTCCTCTTCCTCCGCGAGCACCTGCTCCTGGCTCTCGCTCTGGTCGACCAGCCAGTCCTGCCACTCACCGCCGCCTTCGCCCTCGTCGCGCAGGGGCGCGTTGAGGGAGGCATCGCCGCCGAGACGGCGGTTCATGTCCACCACGTCCTGCTCGGTCACGCCGAGCTGGGTGGCGATCTGCTTCACCTGGTCGGGGCGCAGGTCGCCCTCGTCCAGCGCCGAGATACGGCCCTTCGCCTTGCGCAGGTTGAAGAACAGCTTCTTCTGGTTCGCGGTGGTGCCCATCTTCACGAGCGACCAGGACCGCAGGATGTATTCTTGAATCGCCGCCTT
>DASRWK010000312.1:0-1616 GCA_035776715.1 Microvirga sp. | reverse complement strand
CCTCCGCCAACGGCGAACGACAGATGTTCCCGAGACACACGAACAGCACCGATGGCTTCATTGACTTTCGTCCGTTTCCCAACCGTAATGCCGCCTAGACGCGCGGGAGAGCGCTCACAACGGGGAGACGATGCTTGGCCGAGGCTCAGAGCAACGAGGGCAACCCTCCCGTGCGGGTTAGCGCCTACGCCTGGTACGCCCTGTTCGTCCTGGTTTTGGTCTACATCGTCAACTTCATCGATCGGCAGATCCTTTCGATCCTCGCCGAGGACATCAAGAAGGATCTGGGACTCCAAGACGCGCAGATCGGCTTCCTCTACGGCACTGCTTTCGCGGTCTTCTATGCCTTGTTCGGCATTCCGCTCGGGCGCCTCGCCGACAGCTGGTATCGAGGGCGGCTGATGGCCATGGGCCTGGCCCTGTGGTCGTCGATGACCGCGCTCTCCGCCTTCGCCAACAGCTTCACGATGCTTGCCGTGGCGCGCATCGGCGTGGGCATCGGCGAGGCGAGTGCCTCCCCGGCCGCATATTCGATGATCTCCGACAGCTTCCCGAAGGAGCGTCGCGCCACCGCACTCTCCATTTACTCGAGCGGCCTCTACATCGGCGGAGCGCTCAGCCTCCCAATCGGCGGCCTCGTCCTCAGCCGTTGGAACATGGCCTATCCCGATCCGGGGCTTGCGCCGTTGGGCATGGCCGGCTGGCAAGCCGCCTTCCTCGTCGTCGGACTGCCGGGACTGCTCCTTGCCTTGTGGGTGCTCTCGCTGAAGGAGCCGCAGCGCGGCGCTTCCGACGGGCTGCCGCAACCCGTTGTGCGGCCCAATGCATGGCGCGACTTTGGACGCGAACTCGTCGCGATCCTGCCACCTCTCACATTATTCAACGTCGCCCGCTTGCCTGGCGAGCTTCGCGTGAACCTCATCGTTCTCGCCGTCGTGGCGGCGATCGGCCTCGGCCTCTATGCTCTGACGGGCGACGGTCCGCAGTGGTTGGCTTACGGCCTCGGTATCTACGCCGTCTTCTCCTGGGTGCAGTCGCTTCGTCACAGGGACTTGCCCACCTATCGGCTCATCTGGGGCACTCCGATGGTGGTGACGCTCGCCATCGCCTTCGGCAGCATCTCCTTCGTCACTTATGCCATCAGCTTCTGGACGCCCCCTTATGTGATGCGCACCTTCTATGCCGACCCGACTGGTCCAGGCTTTTTCATTTCCGGTCTGACAGGCGCGGAGGAAGTGGCAACGATCGTCGGCTGGGGAGCCGCCTTCTCCGCCGCTATCGGCGTCATCATGGGCGGCGTGATCTCCGACCTTTGGCGGCGGCGCCACCCTGCAGGGCGCCTGTACGTGAACATGCTATCCCTCATCCTGCCGGCCCCGCTGATCTTGTATATGTTCACGACCGACAGTCTGGGAGGCTTCTACCTGGTCTATCCGCTCGCCCACATGCTGAGCGCGGCCTGGGTCGGAGCTGCCGTCGCGACGCTGCAGGACCTCGTTCTCCCCCGCATGCGTGCCACCGCCGGCGCCACCTACATTCTCGGCACGACAATGGTCGGGCTCGCGCTCGGCCCCTATTTCGCGGGCAAGATGGCGGATGTGATGAAGAGCCTCAGC
>DASRWK010000311.1:0-2455 GCA_035776715.1 Microvirga sp. | reverse complement strand
CCATGAGAATTGTGGGCGGGCGCTGGCGCGGCCGCTCGCTCAAGGGGCCGAGTTCGGACGCCATCCGTCCGACCTCGGACCGCCTGCGCGAGACGATCTTCAACATCCTCCAGCACGGCTACGACGACCCGGTCGAGGGCGCGCGGGTGCTCGACCTGTTCGCGGGCACCGGCGCCATGGGCCTCGAAGCGCTCTCGCGCGGCGCCGCCTTCGCGCTCTTCGTCGATGACGGCGCGCAGGCGCGCGGCATCATCCGCGAGAACGTGGAAACGCTCGGCGCCGGCGGCGCGACCCGCCTCTTCCGCCGCGACGCCACGCGCATTGGCGAGGCCGCCCCCAACGCTCCCTTCTCCGTGGTGTTCTGCGACCCGCCCTACGGCCGGGATCTCGCCCCGAAGGCGCTGCGCTCCTGCGCCGAAGGCGGATGGCTCACGCCCGATGCGCTCGTGATCGTGGAAGAGGCGCAGGGCATCGAGGTCACGCTGCCGGAAGGCTTCGAGGAGATCGAGCGGCGCGACTACGGCGAGACGAAGGTGGTGTTCGGGCGGTACCGCGCGTGATCCGCTTCATTGCTTTCGAAAGGGCTGGAAAAGGGACCTTGCAATTCCGAGAATGCCTCGCCCAATTTCGGAAGGCACTTTGCCGGCCTTAAAGGCTTTACGGTGCTCGGGATTTCCAAGATCCATCCGGAAATGTCTCCAGATGCCATTCTCCAGAACCGCCATCCACCAGTCACCATCGACGTCATCGGCGAATTGCCAAAGAATCTGATAGCCCTCTTCATTCGTGAAGCCCTCGTGGTCGGCTTGAAGAATACCTCCTGCCGCTCTCCATATCGTCTGTCTGACCTTGCTGACATGATCAAAACGGTCCTCCTCCCAGGCTGCGCTCAATATCCGCAGCGCATAGATTGTCTTGACCTGAGGCAGATAATCTCTCAGCCAGTCGGCGGCACTCGCTGGCTCTGCCTCGTCCAGCTGCTCTAAGAACCACTCGATCTCCCCGGCGCCCATTGTGTCAGAGACTATGGTCACGCGATCAACGAGAGCGATGTCGACGCCCTCATGTTGGATGATCAGCTCTGTCCATTCTTCATCGGCGCCCTCGACCAGAAGAAGGTCCCGGCCGCCCAGAGCCTCTCGCAGGGTCCCGTAGGAGGGAACTGCATCTGACCTGGATAGGACACGGACGTAATAGCCCATAGTAAGTCTCCGAGAGAGGCTGCCATATCGCTCGACAGCGTTATATGCTTGGTTATTACATATCGTTATGGGCGACAATCCAATAACTGTTTCAGGGGCAGCTATCAGGCGCCCCTCTTGATTGCCCGCGCCCCACCCACCCGCTATACCGCCCTTTCCTGCCCCTCGCGCATGAAAGGCCTCCCATGAAAGCCGTCCTCTTCGAGCAATTCGGTCAGCCGCCCCGCGTGCAGAACGTGCCCGATCCGACGCCCTCGGCGGAAGGCGTGGTGATCAAGGTGGAGGCGACGGGCTTGTGCCGGAGCGACTGGCACGGCTGGATGGGGCACGACCCCGACGTCACGCTGCCGCACGTGCCGGGGCACGAGCTGGCGGGCACGGTTCTCGCCACCGGCAGGCAGGTGACCCGCTGGAAGAAGGGCGACCGCGTCACGGTGCCGTTCGTCGGCGGATGCGGGCACTGCTTCGAATGCAACTCGGGCAACCATCAGGTCTGCGAGCACCAGTTCCAGCCGGGCTTCACGGCCTGGGGATCGTTTGCCGAATATGTGGCGGTCGATTACGCGGACACGAACCTCGTGGCGCTGCCCGAGAGCCTCGATTTCGAAACTGCCGCGAGTCTCGGCTGCCGCTTCGTCACGTCGTTCCGTGCCATCGTCGACCAGGGCCGCGTGGGACCGGGAGACTGGGTGGCCGTGCATGGCTGCGGCGGCGTCGGGCTGTCGGCGATCATGATCGCGGCCGCCATGGGAGCCAATGTGATCGCCATCGATCTGACGCAGGAGAAGCTCGACTTCGCGAAGCAGATGGGCGCGGTCGCGACGATCAATGCCCGCGAGGTCTCCAACGTGGTCGAAGCGGTGCGCGAGATCACGAAGGGCGGCGCGCATGTGTCCATCGATGCGCTGGGCCATCCCACGACCTGTTTCAACTCGATCGCGAACCTGCGCCGTCGCGGGCGTCACGTGCAGGTCGGCCTGATGCTGGGCGATCACGCGCGCCCGCAAATTCCGATGGACCGGGTGATCGGCTGGGAGCTCGAAATTCTCGGCAGCCACGGGATGCAGGCTTTCCGCTATCAGGCCATGATGAACATGATCGAGACGGGAAAGCTCAGCCCTCAAAAGCTCGTCGGCAAGAGGATCAGCCTCGAGGATGCTCCTGCGGCCCTCATGAACATGGACAGGTTCGAAGGCCTCGGCATCAGCGTGATCACGCAGTTCTGACGACAGGACTCGCGCGGCTCATGCCGG
>DASRWK010000310.1:0-4173 GCA_035776715.1 Microvirga sp. | reverse complement strand
GGGCCGTTGTGCTTGGCGATGCCCTCCAGCGTCTCCCAGGTGAGGGTCAGCCCATCCCATTCGGCGTAGTGACGTTCGAGCGAGGTCACGATGCGGATCGCCTGCGCATTGTGGTCGAAGCCGCCATAGGCCGCCATGCACTCGTCCAGCGCGTCCTCGCCCGTGTGCCCGAAGGGGGTGTGGCCGAGGTCGTGGGAGAGCGCCAGCGCCTCCGCGAGATCCTCGTCGAGCCCCAGCGTCCGGGCCAGCGCCCGGGCGATCTGGCTCACCTCGATGGTGTGGGTGAGGCGCGTGCGGAAGTGGTCGCCCTCGTGATAGACGAACACCTGCGTCTTGTGCTTGAGCCGCCGGAAGGCGGAGGAGTGGATGATCCGGTCCCGGTCGCGCTGGAACTCGCTGCGCGTCGGGGAAACCGGGGTGGGATAGAGCCGCCCGCGGCTCGCCCACGGATCGCAGGCAAAGGGTGCTCGCCATCTCTCGCCAAAGGGCCGCACGATTGTCCCCGGGTTGAAGCCTTGTCAGGGCGCACTTACCTTGCTCTTAAGAGCTTGTCCAAGACTTATGTCCTTCTGAGGACCGAAAGCACTCATGACCGGAATTTCTCTCACCGAACGCGCCGCGCGCCGCATCAACGAGATCATGGCCTCGGAGCCCGAGGGCTCGATGCTGAGAATCAGCGTCAACGGAGGCGGCTGCTCGGGGTTTCAATATGCCTTCGACGTGGACCGGACACGCCAGGACGACGACCTCCTCATCGAGAAGGACGGGGCCAAGGTGGTGGTGGACGAGGTGTCCATCCAGTACATGGACGGTTCCGTGATCGACTTCGTGGACGACCTGATCGGCCAGTCCTTCAAGATCGAGAACCCCCATGCCACGGTGTCCTGCGGCTGCGGCACGTCGTTCTCCTTGTGAAACCCTTTCCCCCGCTCTAGCCTCCGCAAGGACATTCCGGCCCGAGGGCTTTGAGCATTCCGGGCCTTCTCTTTCCTGCGGGGACCAAGATGAAGCCTCTCCACCGTTCGGGCGTGTGCGCCCTCGCCCTTATGGCCGGAACGGCCGCCATGCAGTTCGAACCCGCGGTCCTTCGCGATCTCGTCGTTCAGGACGGGGCGCAGCGGCTCTCCATCGGGGCAGTGAGGACGTCCCTCTGGAGCATGGCCTTTGCGCAAGCCGCGGACAGCTTCACCCTCGACGACGTCCGCTTCACCTGGGGCGGCGCAACTTACGAGGCGAAGCAGGTCTCGTTCGGCGGCGCCTCCGTGGCGCGCGGCGAGATCGAAAACCTGTTCTCCTCAACCACGGGTGAGCCTCTGGCGGACAAGCTCGCCAGGATCGACGTCAGGCAGGTGACCATTCCCGAGCTGAAGGTCACCCAGAAGATCGGTCCCGAGACGCAGACGTCCTTCTACCGGAACGTGTCCCTGAACGATATCGTCCGAGGCAGGATCGCCTCGCTGACGGTCGAGACCACGGCCATCGAGGAGACGGGCGACACGGGCACCGCCCTTGTCAGCTACGGGCGGACCACGCTCAGCGACTTCGACGCCCCCGCCTTCGCGAAACTCTACGATACGAAGGACGCCGCCGCTCCCCTCACCCGGATCTACGGCGCCTTCTCCATCGACAGGATCGACATGACCGACGGCGCCGGCACCTTCAGCGCCCGGATCGCCCGACTCGACGGCCGGGACATCATGGCCAGGCCGACGAAGGATTCCTGGAACGGCACCATCTCCGCCATCACCGAACTGGCCCAGAAGGAGACGGCCTCGCCCGAAGAGCAGACCCGTCTCATGCACATCGTCGCCGATCTTCTCGGCGCTTTCGACGCAGGTCTCGTGGAGGCCACCGGCATCACGTTCAAGGGCGACGGGAAAGACAACAAGGGAACCGGCTCCGTCGCGCGCATCGCCTATACGGGCGCCACCGGCTCGCAAGCATCCGAGATGCGCCTGGAGGGCCTCGACATCACGGACGCGGCTTCCCGCGTGAAGATCGGCACCGTCAGCCTCTCCGGTTTCTCGCTTGAGCCGACCCTGGAAGGGCTCAAGAGGCTCGACAGCAAGTCGCTGGCGGACCTCGACAGTACGGCGTTGCGCAGCCTCATCCCTACCCTTGGAACGCTGCGCATCGCGGACATGGACATCGATGCTCCTGCCTCGGACGACAAGCCGGACGAGCGCGTTCGCCTCGTTCTGGGGCTCATGGAGGTGACGGCGGACAAGCCCGTGAACGGCATCCCGACGAACATCCGCCTCGAGCAGCGCAACCTCTCCGCGACGCTTCCGGACGACAGCGACGACGAACTCGTGCAGCAGCTCAAGGCCCTCGGGTACAAAACCTTCGACGGCTCCTTCGTGGTGGCGGCCACCTGGAACGAATCCTCGCAGGAGATCGCCGTCAGGGAATTCTCGATGGACGGCAAGGACATGGGAAGCCTGCGCCTGACGGGCCTCATCGGCAATGTCAGCCGGGATCTCTTCAGTCCCGACGAGGCGACCGCGTCGGCCGCGCTGATCGGCGCCAAGGCGAAGTCGGCGAGCATCGTGGTCGAGAACAACGGCCTGGTCGAGCGCTACCTGGAACAGGCCGCGAAGGACGAGGGCACGACGCCCGATTTGCTGCAGAAGCTTTATGCGGGCGCCGCTCCGCTCGTCGTGTCGGGCATGATCGGCAATTCCGAGCAGGCCCGGACGCTCGGGCAGGCCATCGCGCGCTTCATCGAAAAGCCCGGCAGGCTCACCATCGACGCCCAGCCGAAGAATCCGTCCGGCTTCGGCCTGATGGACGTGATGCTCGCCTCCGACCCGAAGGCGATCCTGGGCAAGCTCAACGTCACCGCGAAGGCGGAGTGATTTCCCGCCGTCCCAGGGACGAGCCCAGCTACGACGAAGAGAGGCGTCACAGTCACACCTCGTCATCACCGGCCTCGTGCCGGTGATCCCGATGATGAAAAGCGCAGCTCCGTCAAAAGCGAGATGGCCGGGACGAGCCCGGCCATGACGTAAAGGAACGGTCCGGATCGCAGATCAGATCAGCACCGGCTGGTCCTGCTCGACGGCCTGGGCCTCCACCACGGCGATGGCCGTGAGGTTCACGATGCCGCGCGCCGTCACCGAAGGCGTCAGGATATGGGCGGGCTTCGCCGGGCCGATGAGGATCGGGCCGACGGGCAGCGAATCCGCCAGGACCTTCGTGAACTGGAAGGCGATGTTGGCCGCGTCCAGATTCGGCATGATCAGCACGTTCGCCTCGCCCTTCAGGCGCGAGCCCGGATTCACACGGTCGCGGATCATCTGGGAGAGAGCGGCGTCGGCCTGCATCTCTCCGTCGACTTCGAGGTCGGGCGCGCGCTCGTTGATGCATGCGAGCGCCTCGCGCATCTTCACCGCCGAGCGGGTATCGGCCGCGCCGAAATCGGCGTGCGACAGCAGCGCGATCTTCGGCTCCATGCCGAAGCGGCGCACGTGGCTCGCGCAGGCGATCGTCATGTCGGCGATCTCCTCCGCGCTCGGATCGAACTGCACATGCGTGTCGGCGAGGAAGTACGCGCCCTTCGAGGTGATCACGAGGGACAAGGCCGCCATCTCGTGCACGCCGGGAGCAAGACCGATGATGTCCTTGATGTGCTTCACGCGGGACTGGAAACGTCCTTCGAGGCCGCAGATCAGCGCATCCGCATCCCCGCGCCGCACCGCGAGGGCGCCGATGACGGTGGAGTTCGTGCGAACGAGGGTCTTGGCCGCATCGGGCGTGATGCCCTTGCGGCCCGCCGCCTCCACATAGGTCGCCACGTAGTCGCGGTAGCGCGGATCGTCTTCCGGATTCACGAGCTCGAACTCGCGCCCGATGCTCATGGACAGGCCGAAGCGCTTGATGCGCGCCTCCACCACGTTCGGACGGCCGATCAGGATCGGCCTGGCGAGGCGTTCCTCAGCGATCACCTGCACGGCGCGCAGCACGCGCTCGTCCTCGCCTTCGGCATAGATCACCCGTTTCGGGTTGGCCTTCGCCTGCGAGAAGAGCGGCTTCATGATGAATCCGGAGCGGAACACGAAACGGCTCAAGGATTCGGTGTAGGCCTCGAGATCCTCCAGCGGACGCGTCGCGACGCCGGAATCCATGGCGGCCTTCGCCACCGCCGGCGCGATGCGCAGGATCAGGCGGGGG
>DASRWK010000309.1:0-6984 GCA_035776715.1 Microvirga sp. | reverse complement strand
GCCGCGCAATAACGCGTCCGCCGCGAACAACGCCACCGGCACGACCGGAGCGACCGGCACGACCGGCACGACCGGAGCGGCCGGCACCGCCGCCGGCACCTCGCCGAACACCACCGGCTCCGTGGCCAACAATCCCGGCAGCGGCACTACCGCCAATACCGGCGCCGATGCTGCGGCGAACCGCACGTCACCCGACCACGCGCTGGTCAACATGACCAAGGAGCAGCTGCAGGGCATGCCGGAATTCAGGATGAGCCGCTAATCCCGTTGACGGCGGATATGGGAAGGGGCCCTCGAGGCCCCTTTCTCTTTGGTCGAGGGAGGTTTTTGCCTGAGAGCTGTTTCCGGTAACGCGGCTTCATCTCTCTTCCTGGCTCTGCCGCATTTCCTAGCGGCGAACCGGATCCACTTCCCTGGAAAACGCCGTGGATCGCAGCCTCCGGAGCCGCTCCCTGTACCGGCCGCCGATGGCGTCGGATACGGCCTTGCCGACGAAGATGAGCTTGTTCCCCCCGATGAGATAGGACGGGCGTCCTCGGTCACCCGTCGCGAAGGCTCTCACCTCTTTCAGCCGGGTCTTGGGCAATCCTCCCGGACGGATGCGACCACCCGCCCCGACCTCCGAACTCGCCTGCTGAAATTTTCCGTGCTAGAACAAATCGAGAACAATCCGGCGGAGGCCTCTGATTCCATGGACGAGAAGCTCAGCCGCAAGCTGCGGATCCTGGCCGATGCGGCGAAATACGACGCCTCCTGCTCCTCCTCGGGCGCGCCGGGCCGCAAGGCCGATGTGGACGGCCTGGGCTCCACCACGGGGGCCGGCATCTGCCATGCCTACACGCCGGACGGGCGCTGCGTGTCCCTGCTCAAGGTTCTTCTGACCAATTACTGCCTGTTCGACTGCGCCTATTGCGTGAACCGGCGCTCGTCGAACGTGAAGCGCGCGAAGTTTTCCGTCGACGAGGTGGTGACGCTCACCATCGGGTTCTACAAGCGGAATTATATCGAGGGCCTGTTTCTGTCCTCGGGGATCATCCGCTCGCCCGATCACACGATGGAGCAGATGGTGCTGGTGGCCAAGAAGCTGCGGCGGGATCACGGTTTCCGCGGCTATATCCACTTGAAGACGATTCCGGAGGCGAGCCCCTGGCTGATCGAGGAGGCGGGCCTCTGGGCGGACCGCCTGTCCATCAACCTCGAACTGCCCACGGAGAAGAGCCTGGAGCGGCTGGCGCCGGAGAAGGACGGCGCGTCCATCGAGGGCGCCATGGCGCAGATGTTCGAGCGCATCGAGGAGGCGCGCCGGGAGCGCCGCCATTTCTCCCCGGCCGGGCAGACGACTCAGGTGATCGTGGGCGCCGACGACACGACCGATGCGGAGGTTCTGCGCACCTCCGCCAAGCTCTACGGCCATTACGCCATGAAGCGCGTGTATTATTCCGCCTTCAGCCCGATCCCGGATTCGAGCGCCGTCCTGCCGCTGAAGCCGCCGCCGCTGATGCGGGAAAGCAGGCTCTACCAGGCCGACTGGCTGATGCGGTATTACGGCTTCCAGGCAGAGGAGATCGCGGCGAGCAGCGACAAGGGGATGCTCGACCTCGAGGTGGATCCCAAGCTCGCCTGGGCGCTCAGGAACCGCCACCTCTTTCCCGTGGACGTGAACCGTGCCGAACGCGAGATGCTGCTGCGCGTTCCGGGTCTCGGCGCCCGAGCCGTGGACAGGATCGTGGCGGCGCGCAGGCACACCACCCTGCGGCTGGAGGACGTGGCGCACCTGACCTCCGCCCTCAGGCGCGCCAAGCCCTTCCTGATCGCCGCCGATCACCACCCCAAGGCGAAGCTCGACCGGCAGGATCTGCGCGAACGCCTGATCGAGAAGCCCCGGCAACTGAGCCTCTTCGCATGAGCCTGCACCGCATCACCCTCAGGAACGGCGCGGATCTCGACGGCTTCCGCCGGGCCGTGCGCTGGCTGATGGCCGAGGAACTCGCGCCGCAGCATATCGCATGGTCGCTCGAGGACGCTCCAGGGCTCTTCGGCGATGACGGTTCAGGCGATGCGCCGCCCGTCTCGCTGCCGCGAAGCGTGGCGCGCCTCATCGAGCTCGGCGTGTGCCACAGCAGCCCCGAGCGCTATGCCCTGCTCTACCAGCTCGTCTGGCGCGTGCTGAACGGCGAGCGCGATCTTCTGGAGATCGCGAGCGATCCGCTCGTGCACCGTGTCGACACGATGGCCCGCGGCGTGCGGCGCGATCTTCACAAGATGTACGCCTTCGTGCGCTTCCGCCGCATGAAGGGCGAGCATCTCGAGCGCTTCGCCGCCTGGTACGAGCCTGAGCACTTCATCCTGGAGGCCTCGGCCCCGTTCTTCATCGACCGCTTCCGGTCGTTGGACTGGACGATCCTGACCCCCATCGGCTCCATGCGCTGGGACCGGCGCGAGCTGAGCTTCGGCCCGCCTGCGCGGCGCGAGGACGCGCCGGACGAGGACAGCTTCGAGGAGGGCTGGCGCGGCTATTACGAGAGCGTGTTCAACCCCGCGCGGGTGAACCCGACCGCCATGCGCGCCGAGATGCCGAAGAAGTACTGGCGCAACCTGCCGGAAGCCGCCTCCATTCCGGGTCTGATCCAAACCGCCTCCCAACGCGTTGAAGCCATGATCGAACAGGAGGCGACCATGCCCGCCAAACGTACGCCCGAGCGCGCTCTCGAAGCTATGTGGGATCAGGAACCCAAGACGCTTCAAGAGCTCAACGCCATCATCGCCAAAGCGGGGCCTCTGGTGCCGGGTGCCACGCAGGCCGTGTTCGGCGAAGGGCCCGAACACGCGGATATCGTATTCGTGGGCGAACAGCCGGGCGACCAGGAGGACCTGCAGGGACGCCCCTTCGTGGGACCGGCCGGCAAGCTCTTCGACAGGGCCCTCAGGGAAGCCGGCATCGACCGCAGACAAGCCTATCTCACCAATGCGGTGAAGCACTTCAAATTCGAGCAGCGGGGCCATCGGCGCATTCACGCGAAGCCTACCGCAGGCGAGGTGAAGCACTACCGGCCCTGGCTGATGAAGGAGCTGGAACTGGTGCGCCCCAAGCTCGTGGTGGCGCTCGGCGGAACGGCTCTTCTGGCGCTCGCCGGCAAGTCGACGCCGATCTCCCGCTCGCGCGGTCGCGCGCGCTTCGGGACCTATGACGGCTACGTCACCGTGCATCCCAGCTATCTGCTGCGCCTCCCCGACGAGGCGACGAAGCGCGAGGCCTACGCAGCTTTCCTCGACGACCTGCGGTGCATTCACGATCTGGCGGGGGCCGACCCCGAAACGGGCGAACTGCCGCTCGCGGCGGAATGATCTTCAAGCACCCGCCGCCGAGTTTCGCCGGTGATCGAGGCGGCGCATCACCGGCGTCACCGTGATGCCGTGGAGCACGATGGACACGAGGATGATGAAGCCCACCGTGCTCCAGAGCACGTCCGCATGGTCGAACTCCCGGTGGTGCAGGCCGTAAGCGAGGTAATAGATCGAGCCGAGCCCACGAATCCCGAAGAAGCTGATCGCCAGTTTCTCGCCTAGTGGGGGGTTGGTGCCGATCAGCCCGACCCAGCCGGCAAGCGGCCGGATCACGAACAGCGCCAGCAGGCCGAAGGCCGCCACGTCCCAGCTCAAGGCACGGAACAGCTGACCGGCCGTCATCGCGCCGCCGAAGAGCACGAGCAGCGCCATCATGAGGAGGCGCTCGAGCTCCTCGGCGAAATCGTGCAGCTTCTCGTGGTAGGAATCCTCCCGGTTCGTGGCGCGCAGGGCCAGAGCGGCGACGAAGACGGCGAGAAAGCCGTAGCCCTTCACCATCTCGGTTGCGCCGTAGGCCAGGCAGGTAATGCCGAGCGCCACGAAGCCCGAGCCCGTCCGCGAGAGCTTTGCCCGGTTCGGCAGATGGAAGGTGAGCCAGCCGAGAAGGCGGCCGACCCCATAGCCCATGGCGATGCCCGCCCCGATCTTCCACAGCACCGCATAGGCGAGCCACCCCGTCAAGCTCTCGATACTGATCCCTTGCACGAGGGAGAGGGCGAGCAGGATGAACGGAAAGGCCAAGCCGTCGTTGAGCCCGGCTTCGGACGTGAGCGTGAAGCGCACCTCGTCCTCCTGTCCGCCTCCGGGCGGCCCGACCTGCACGTCGCTCGCGAGCACCGGATCGGTCGGGGCCAGGGCGCCCGCCAGCAGGACCGCGGAGGCCACGCTCAGGCCCAGGAGGCTGTAGCCGAACCAGGCGAGGCCCAGAATCGTAAGCGGCATGGAGATTCCGAGCAGCCGCCAGGTGAGCCTCCACCGGCCCAACCCGAAGGGCCGGTCGATCTTGAGCCCCGCTCCCATGAGCGAGATGATCACGACCAGTTCACTCACGTGCTCGACGAGAGTCAGCTCCTCCATGGGATGAGGAAGGACGCCCGGCAGCCCCGGAATGGCGAAGATGAGCGCTCCCAGGCCTACACAGAAGATCGGCAGGGACAGAGGCAGCTCTTTCAGGACCATGGGAAGCCAGGCCGTCAGCAGGACGACGACCCCAAAGCTTGCCAGGACGACGACGTAAGCACTCATAGGGCAGCGAACGCTGTGCAGACTCGGCAGTTCCACAGTTCTCAGGGGTTAACCGCCCCTTAAACCGCCACATTTAGGGTGCTCCACAGCATCAAGGCCGGAATCGATACGGCGGCGAAGGAATGCGGGGTTAGAAGAGACGTGGCGAACGGACGTGACCGGCGGGAGCCGGTTTTCGATGCGCCAGCCGCCGAAGCGGGGGAGCTGGACTTTCACCTCTCGCCCGAGGACCGGGCAGGGGGATCATTCATGGCAAAACGGCGCAGCTCGAGGCGCGGCGACGGCGAAAGGCCGCTGCGTCGTGGTTCCCGCCCCGGAAAGACCAAGCGCAAGGGACGCTCGTTTCTGGGCAAGCTGGTCTATGCGGGTGTCGTCCTCGGCCTCTGGGGCATCATCGCCGTCGGCGGCATCGTGGCCTATTACGCGTCTCAATTGCCGCCCATCGACCAGCTCACCGTTCCGAAGCGTCCGCCGAACATCGCCATCATGGCCAGCGACGGCTCGCTGATCACGAATCGCGGCGAAACGGGCGGGCGCACCGTCACCTTGAAGGAGCTGCCGCCCTATCTGCCGAAGGCCTTCGTGGCCATCGAGGACCGGCGCTTCTATGACCATTTCGGCATCGACCCGATGGGCATCGCCCGAGCGGCCTACCGCAATCTCACCCATTCAGGCGGCCTGCAGGGCGGCTCCACGCTGACGCAGCAGCTCGCCAAGAACCTCTTCCTCACCCAGGAGCGCACCGCCTCGCGCAAGATCCAGGAGGCGATCCTCGCCCTCTGGCTGGAGCGCAACTATTCGAAGGATCAGATCCTCGAACTCTATCTCAATCGCGTCTATTTCGGCGCGGGCGCCTATGGCGTCGAGGCCGCCGCCCAGCGTTATTACGGGAAGTCCGCACGCCACGTGTCGCTCTCGGAAGCCGCCGTGCTCGCGGGCCTCGTCCAATCGCCTTCGCGCCTTGCGCCCAATCGCAACCCGGAGGGGGCGAAGGCCCGAGCACAGCTCGTGATCGCGGCGATGAACGAGCTCGGCTTCATCACGCCCGACATGACCAAGACGGCTCTGGGTCAGCCGGCCGAGCCCGTGCGCCCGAACGGAGCAGGCTCCGCCAATTACGCGGCCGATTACGTGATGGACGTGCTCGACGATTTCGTCGGCACCATCGACACGGACATCGCGGTCTTCACCACCATCGATCCCAAGCTGCAGGCCGCCGCCGAGCGCGTGCTGGTGGACGAGCTCAACGCCAAGGGCCAGAAATTCAACGTCAGCCAGGGCGCTGTCGTGGCCATGAGGCCCGACGGCGGCGTTCAGGCCCTGGTCGGCGGCCGCAATTACGAGGCGAGCCAGTTCAACCGGGCCACCGCCGCCCGCCGTCAGCCGGGCTCGGCCTTCAAGCCCTTCGTGTATCTGACCGCCGTCGAGCGGGGCTATACGCCGGACATGGTCATGGAGGACGCCCCCGTCAGCTACGGTGGCTGGAATCCCAAGAATTACGACCGCAAGTATCGCGGGCCCGTCACCCTGCGCGACTCCCTGGCGCTGTCTCTGAACACCATCGCCGTCAAGCTCAACATGGAGGTCGGGCCCAAGAACGTGGCGCAGACGGCGCAGCGGCTCGGCATCACGTCTCCGCTCCAGGCGAACGGCTCGCTCGCGCTCGGCACCTCCGAGGTGACGCCGCTCGAACTCGTGAGCGCCTATGCGGCCTTCGCCAATGGAGGCACCGGCGTGACGCCCTACGTGATCAGCGAGGTGAAGACCCTCGACGGCAAGATCATCTACAAGCGCCCGGCCTCCACCGGCGGCCTCGGCCGCGTCATCGATCCGTCCGCGGTCGCACTGATGAACGAGATGATGCACCACACCTTCGTGATCGGCACGGCCAGGGCTGCGCAGATCCCCGGCTGGCCGATGGCCGGAAAGACCGGCACGACCAACGATTACAAGGACGCGTGGTTCATCGGCTTCACGGGCAATCTCGTGGCCGGCGTCTGGCTCGGCAACGACGACGGTGCGCTCACCAAGCGGGTCAGCGGCGGCAATCTGCCGAGGGAGGTCTGGCACAACTTCATGCAGATCGCCCTGAAGGACAAGCAACCCGTGCCGTTGCCGGGCCTCGAGCGCTTCCGGGACGACGTGCCCGTGGCCGATGCAGGCGCCGATCCCCGCTATGCCAATGCGGGCAGCGGCGACACCGCCTGGGCTCAGCCGCAGCCTCAGCGCCGCGTGGCGCGCGAAAAGAACTTCTTCGAGAAGCTGTTCGGACTCTAGAGGTCCTCGCCCCAGGGCTTTTCCGCAATTCCGTCTTGCGGAAAAGCAAAGTTGAGGGCAGATATTCCTAAGCTGCTGAAATGTAACGCTATTTTATGAAGACGAGAACCTGGGCTG
>DASRWK010000308.1:0-4367 GCA_035776715.1 Microvirga sp. | reverse complement strand
TTTGGACGTGGTTCGCGCAATTCATCATTGTCTGGCTCGCGAACCTGCCGGAAGGAGCAGGCTGGTACCTGAGGCGCTCCGATCCCTGGAACCTGAGGCTTCTCACGATTTCCTATCTGCTGATGCTGGGCGCGATCGTGGTGCTGATCCCCTCGGGCGTAAGCCGGGCCGCCATGCTGGGCGGGAGCGCGCTGGTGCTCCTGTATCACGGCACCCACACGCTCTGGGTCCTTCAGCCCCAGGGCGGCCTGTCGTGGATGGAAACCGGTCTCGTGCTCGGCACGATCTGTCTCTGGATCGCGGTTTTCGTCGTGGTGATGAGGATGCGCCCGAGCTATGACGAGGAGGCTTCGAGCGAGCCCTAGCTGCCGGTTCGAGGAGGGTCCGTGTCGGGGGCCGGGACGATGCGGCGGGTGCGCGGGTCCGTCTCCGAGGAGGGGATCGCCGTCGACCCGGGGATCTCGACCGCATTCCCGTTCGATCCCCGGAGTGGCAGTGGGGGATCGTCCGGATAGACCTGCAACCCGTCGCGCCCCAGAGAATAGAGATAAGCGGCAATGTGCCGGGCCTCGGCTTCCGTCACACCCTGCGACGGCATTCCGGTCTGGGGCTTTAGGGCTACGGGATCCATCAGCCATGCGATCAGGTTGCGTGGCGTGTTGGGCAGGAATCCTGCGAGGAGGTGTTGCTGTGCGTAACCCTTGAGCTGCGGCCCGACCTTGCCTCGTGCTCCCCGGACGCCGTCGATCGTATGGCATGTGCCGCAGCCATAGGATTGGATCAGGGCATGCCCTGTTTCGGGCTCGCCGCCCACGATCCGCAAAGCCGAAGGCTGCTCCTGCGGGTCGCCGCACGCAGCCAGTCCTGCGAAGGCGGGGATCAACAGCAATCGAGGGAGGCTCTGCCTGATCATGGGCTCTGCTTCAGGAAATCCGGTGAGGCAACCGGCATGGACCGCCTCCGTTCCCTGTCCGGCATGAGAAGGCGCAGCGCCATGATCAGCCCCGAGCCGAGATAGATCGCGCACATGGGAAGGGACATGATGGCGCCCGCCAATTGCTGATCTTCCAAGGCGGTCAGGCCCCAATCGGCGGTGGCGGGCGTGTGATACAGGGTCTCGCGCGCGAAGCTCAGGAGGGCGCTCAGCAACCCGCTCTGCAGCAGAGTGACGAAGCACGCGATGAGCGCGGCTGCGGCGGCCTCGCGCCCCGAATGAGCCTTGATGACGGCGCGCCAGAACAGGAGCGCCGTGCCGAAGAACAGAACGTGCTCCAGCCAGTGAAGCCGGTCGGAGGCAAGAGCGGCATCGAACAATGCCGGACTGTGCCAGACCCACAAGGTGGCCATGTGAATCAGGGCTGCTGGGATCGGCCTCGCGCAGGGCGACAGGAGGGACAGGCCTGATCGCATCCCCCGATGGCGCGCCATTCCGCGCCGCCACGAGACCGGAAGTGCCCAGAGCCATGCGACCTCGGGTTTGCCGAGGACGAGAAGCGGGGGAGCGACGGCGATCAGCAGGATATGCTGGACCATATGGGCCGACAGAAGAGGCTTGGAGAGGCCTTCCAGAGGGGAGAGAAGGGCGATCGCCAGCAGGAGCATTCCCGCGATGAAGCAGACAATCCGGCTCATGCCGAAACCGGGCAGTAGCCGTCCAAGGCTTCCCCGCAATCGCCAGACGCCGCAGGCGAACAACAGGCTTGAGACGGCGAGAGGAATGGTGATGAAAGGATCGGCCTGCCACGAATGCCAGAGATCCGCCGGCCCGCGAGGCGCTGCCCCATGGCCGAAGGCAGGCCCGCTCGGTAAGGACAGGACGGCGCCGAAGCCGCATGCTGCCGTCGTGGCCCTCTTGGGGAAGCTTGTGAGGGAACTAAGTCTCACGGCCGAGCTTTTCCGTTCAATGCACACAAGTCCCATGTAGGGCGGATGGACCTCGAAGCGACACGGCATGGCCCTCATGGGCGACTGCGGACCTCCGCGACGTGCGGGGGAGGTCTTTCGTGCGCTCTGGCCCTCGCAGGCTGCAGCGGCGTGCAGTCGGCCCTCGATCCCGCAGGCGGCGACGCTCAGCGGATCTATTGGCTCACGGTGATCATGACCGTGGGTGGGATCCTCATCTTTCTGCTCGTTACCGGGCTGCTGCTTTATGCCATATTCGCCGCACCTGAACGAAGAGCATGGCTCGGGGACCGCAGAACCATCATCGTTGGCGGCTTGGCCTTTCCGATCGTCGTTCTGTCCATGCTTCTGCCCTACGGCTTGACCGTCATGCGCGATACCGATGTGCCGACGCCCGGGGCGCTGCCCATCGAGATGGTCGGAGAGCAATATTGGTGGCGCGTGAGGTATCCCGCCGATCAGGAGAGGGCTGAATTCTCCACGGCCAACGAACTCGTCGTTCCGGTCGGCCGGCCCATCTCGGTATCGGTCACGTCTGCCGATGTGATCCACAGCTTCTGGATCCCGAATTTCGGGGGCAAGATCGACATGATTCCGGGACGCATCAACCGCCTCAACTTCACGGCTGAGCGGCCCGGCATATACCGTGGCGTCTGCGCGGAGTTCTGCGGAGACCAGCATGCCCGCATGGCTTTCGACGTGATCGCCCTGGAGCCGGCCGAATTCGAGGCATGGCGTGTCGATCAGGCGAAGCCGGCCCTGGAGCCGGATCTTCCCTCGCTCGTGCGTGGCCGCGAGCTGTTTCGCATGGGCGGATGCGGCTCCTGCCATGTGGTGCGGGGAACCGAGGCCGACGGACAGTTCGGGCCCGATCTGACGCATGTGGGCAGCCGCCGCACCATCGGGGCGGGCCAGTTTCCGAACAACATCGGCACTCTGGCCGGCTGGATCGCCAACGTTCAGCATATCAAGCCGGGTGCGCGGATGCCTTCCTATGGCTCGCTGACGGGTGAGGATCTTCGCGCGCTGGCCGGTTACCTGGAGAGCTTGAAATGAATGCACCCGAGCTCCCGAAGGCATTTGACCGGGGTGAGGAGGAGCTTCCCAATCCGCTGCCGCGTCCGGAGGGCGAGTTCGAGGCGCTGAAACGTGCCTGGAAGCCGCCGCGGGGCCTCCGCTTCCTCACGGCCGTGAACAACACCTATGTCGGCGTGTGGTATGTCGGCACGGCGTTTCTGTTCTTCATCCTCGCCGGAATCCTGGCGCTGATCATGCGTGTTCAGCTGGCGACACCGGAGAACGATCTCGTCGGCCATGGTCTGTACAACCAGCTCTTCACCATGCACGGCACGGTGATGATGTTTCTCTTCGCCGTTCCGGCGGTGGAGGCTGCCAGCGTCTATCTGTTGCCGAACATGCAGGCCGCACGCGACCTGCCGTTCCCGCGCCTCTCGGCTTATGCGTTCTGGGCGTATTTCGTCGGTGGCCTCGTGTTCTTCGGCACGATCTTCTTCGGTCTGTCGCCCGATGGCGGCTGGTTCATGTACCCGCCACTGACAAGCACCAAGTACTCGCCGGCCGACAATGCGGATTGGTGGCTTCTCGGGATCGGCTTCATCGAGATTTCGGCTATCGCGGGCGCGATCGAGATCATCGTGGGCGTGATGAAGACCCGAGCCGTCGGCATGAGCCTAGACAAGCTGCCGATCTATTCGTGGGCCATGCTGGTCTTTGCGGTCATGATCGTCATCGGCTTTCCGGCAATCATCCTCGGCACACTGCTCCTTGAGATGGAGCGCGCCTTCGACTGGCCGTTCTTCATTGCGGAAAGGGGTGGCGATCCGCTCCTGTGGCAGCACCTGTTCTGGTTCTTCGGGCATCCTGAGGTCTACATCATCTTCCTGCCGGCAACTGGAATGGTGTCGATGATCGTGCCGGTAATGGCCCAGACGCCGCTCGTGGGCTACCGCCTGATCGTTCTGGCCCTCATCGCCACGGGCTTCCTCTCGTTCGGGCTTTGGGTGCACCACATGTTTGCGACGGGCCTCCCGAAGATGTCATTGAGCTTCTTCTCGGCGGCGAGTACGGCGGTCGCGGTGCCGAGCGGCATTCAGGTCTTCGCCTGGATCGCGACCATCGCGTCGGGACGCATGAGGCTGACGACGCCCTCGCTCTTCGTCATCGGCTTTCTGTTCATCTTCACCCTCGGCGGCCTGACCGGCGTCATGGTGGCCGTAGCTCCGTTCGACTGGCAGGCGCATGACAGCTACTTCGTCGTGGCGCATCTGCATTATGTTCTCATCGGCGAAATGGTCTTCCCGCTCTTCGCAGCTTTCTATTATTGGGTGCCTGCCGCGAGCAAACGTGCGTTGTCCGAGCGGCTTGGCCGCTGGGTGTTCGGCCTCATGTTCCTCGGTGTGAACGTGACGTTCCTGCCGATGCACATTACGGGCCTCATCGGCATG
>DASRWK010000307.1:0-2369 GCA_035776715.1 Microvirga sp. | reverse complement strand
AAGTTAAAGTCAATTTAATCTAATGTAACTATCTTAATCTGTTAAATGTATCCCTCCGCCATCGTCGATAGCCCTAAAGTAGTACCACCTTTGTCTTTGAGCGATTTGTTCGCTTGTAGAGTAGTGTTGCCTCTTTGCCATAGATTTATTTCGGAACAAGCGTAAGTTTTTCGCCGTGGATCCTCACATCAGGGGTTACGGTTATGAAAAAGTGCGTATTTAGCCTTCTTGCCGGGGTTGCAGGTGTCGCATTGGCTGCAGCAACCGCATCCGCAGCGGACCTTCCGGCCCGCGAAGCGCCTCCGGCGCCGATTATTGCAGCGGCTCCGATCTTCACGTGGACGGGCTTCTATGGCGGCGTGAACGCCGGCTGGGGCTGGCGCAGCGATGATGATGAAACCGTGGTCTTGGGCGGCGCGGTCCCAGGCACGCTGTTCTTCGAGAATGGAGACGACGGCGGCTTCGTCGGCGGCGCCCAGATCGGTTACAACTACCAGATCGGTTCCTTCGTGGTGGGTCTCGAGGCGGACATCCAGTGGGCCGACACCGATAACGGCGAGAGGGTGAGGTTTGTGCCGGCTGGCGTGCCCGGTACCTTCATCCCCGGCGAGTTCGACAACAACCTGTCGGATTGGTTCGGCACGGTGCGTGCACGCGTGGGTGTGGCCTTCGACCGCGTCCTGATCTACGGCACCGGCGGTCTCGCGTACACGGACGACAACACCGGCTGGACTCTGGGTGGCGGCGTCGAGTGGGCGCTGCCGGTGAACTGGTTCGGTTCCTCGGCGGTTACCTTCGGTGTCGAAGGCCTGTGGCTTAGCTTCGATGACGATGATGACGGCGACGGCTTCGTCGGGACGTTCACGCCTGCCGCCGGCGGTCCGCCGATCGATGTCTTCGCGCCGGGTGCCGGTAACAACGACAACGACTTCTTCATCGCGCGCGCCAAGCTGAACTTCAAGTTCGGCACCTACTAAGACGCCATCCTTCAAGAAACTGGGCCCGGGTGAAAGCCTGGGCCCTTTTTTCGTGCCAGGATGATTGGCCGCGACCGCCTCCCTTGCAGGGTGGTGGTCGCGGCCTGGCCCGGGTTTTGCCCCCACGGGAGCCTGAGCACTGAAGCCGAAAACGTGACCTCAATGAGGCATGTGGTGGTTGGCGAAAATATTTTGAAGAACTCTGGAACTATCTCGACGGTCGGGCGTTTATAGGGTCCTCCGGTCTCTTTTGCCCCTACGGCCGGATACCTTAGAGCACCCTTCCGGGTGCTTTTTCTTTTCGGACGCCTTCCCGCATTCCGGCGGATACCCGAGAGCCGTGCTTCTCAGGCGAGTTTTCGCTCATCCGCGATGACCTTGCCGTCGTTGGGGAGGGTGCCCGGACGGACGAGCGTGACGACGCCCTTGAGTTTCGTGACGGATTGCAGGGTGGCGGTCGCGGCCGCCGCAAGATCGTCGGAGCCTGTCTCGCACTCGGCCATCAGGGTCATCACGTCGGTCTCGTTTTCCCGCTCGACGAGCAGGCGCAGGCGTCCCAGCTCGGGATGGCGGCGGCCGATCTCGGCCACCTGTTCCGGGCGCACGAACATGCCTTTGACCTTCGTGGCCTGATCCGCCCGGCCCATCCATCCCTTGATTCGCATATTGGTGCGGCCGCAGGGACTGGACCCCGGCAGGACGGCGGTCAGATCGCCGAGCGCAAGTCGGATGAAGGGGTGGTGCCGATCGAGGGTGGTGACGACGATCTCGCCGACTTCGCCCTCCGGGACAGGATCGCCCGTGCCTGGACGCACGATCTCCACGATGATGTTCTCATTGACGACGAGACCTTCGCGGGCGGATGTCTCGTAGGCGATGAAACCGAGATCGGCGGTGGCGTAGGCCTGGTAGGCATCGATGCCGTGCTCGGCGAACTTCTCCTGCAACGACTTGGGGAAGGCGGCGCCCGATACGAGCGCGCGCTTGATGGAGGATACGTCGCGCCCGTCCGGCCGGGCGCTGTCGAGGAGGATCTTGAGGAAATCCGGCGTGCCGCAATAGGCGCTCGGACGATAGGCCTCAATCAATTCGAACTGCTGCTCGGTATTGCCGGGACCTGCGGGGATGACTGCGCATCCGAGTGCCCGTGCGCCGGAATCCATGATGAAGCCGCCCGGGGTCAGGTGATAGCTGAAGGTGTTGAGAACGATGTCGCCACGCCGGAAGCCCGCCGCGAAGAGACCGCGCGCGGCCCGCCAGGGATCGGGCATGGCAGCCTCGGCCTCGAAGATGGGGCCGGGAGACGTGAAGAGGCGTCCGAAGGAGCCGGGCGCATCGTTCACGAGACCTCCGAAGGGTGGGGCCGCCTTATGTAGGCCCGGGAGATCAGCC
>DASRWK010000306.1:0-5921 GCA_035776715.1 Microvirga sp. | reverse complement strand
TGCGGGACCTGCGCGCCATGGGCTGGGCGAACCCCCTGCAGGACCGGCGCCGGACGCCCCTGCGCCGCGCCACCCTCATGCGGGCGGCCGCGCTCTACACGGAGCGCTTCGCCGATCCCGATGGCCGCGTGCCCGCGACCTTCGAGATTGTCTGGCTCTCCGGCTGGGCGCCGCACGAGAGCCAGCAGAAGCCCCTGAGACCGGGTTCCGCCAAGGTGCGGCTCGCCGATGCGCTGGGCGTGAAGGAGGGGGACCCCTCGCGGCCGGAGAAGGAATGATCTTTCGTATCGGGACCTTCAGCTGTAACCGGGCTGCGCTATGTCAGTTGTCGAGGGAGCCCCTGGAGAGTCCTTGGAGAGTCCAGCGTCATGAGAGAGCCCGGTCCGGATCATCCGATCACGATCACGCCGAACCCACATCGCATCCGGGTCATGCTCGGCGGATTCATCGTCGCCGAGACGACGCAGTCCCTGACCCTTCAGGAGGCCACCCTCCCGCCGGTGCATTACATTCCCCGGCAGGACGTGCACATGGACCTTCTCGATGCCACCGATCACCGGACCCGTTGCCCCTACAAGGGCGATGCCTCGTACTTCACGGTGAACGGCGGCGGACTCGTGCGCGAGAATGCCGCCTGGAGCTACGAGGATCCCGCGCCTTCCGTAGCGGCCATCAAGGAGCATGTGGCCTTCTATCCCGAGAAGGTCGACGCCATCGAGGAATTCCGGGACTGACGGAAGGACGCCGCCGGGCTTCGCCTAAGGCAAGGCTTGCCGCCGCAGCTTCCCCGCGCCACTCTTGCGTGAAAACGGATGCCCCCATGCCGCCCTTCACGTTCAGCACCGCCCCTTCCCTCGTCTTCGGTTCCGGCAGCCTCGCGCGTCTCGGCGAGATCGCAGCGCGGCAGCTCGGGCCCCGGATCGCGCTCGTCACCGATGCCGGGCTGGTGAAGGCGGGCCTGCTCGAGAAGGCTCTCCATTCCCTCGAAGAGGCAGGCGTCGCGGTCGATGTGTTCGACGGGGTCGTGGCCGACCCGCCCGAGGCGGTCGTGCTCGCGGCCGTCGAGAGGGCGAGGGCCTTCGACGCCCGAGCGGTGATCGGCTTCGGCGGCGGCTCGTCCATCGACGTGGCGAAGCTCGTCGCCCTGCTCGTCGCGAGCGATGAGAGCCTCCCGGACGTCTACGGCGTCGGGATCGCAAAAGGCCCCCGGCTTCCGCTTCTCGCCGTTCCCACGACCGCCGGCACCGGGTCGGAGGTGACGCCCATCTCCATCGTCACCACTGGCGCGCACGAGAAGAAGGGCGTGGTGTCGCCCCTCATCATCCCCGATATCGCGCTGCTCGATCCGGATCTGACGCTCGACCTGCCGCCGCACGTGACAGCGGCCACCGGGATCGATGCGATGGTCCACGCCGTCGAGGCCTATACCTCCACGAGCGCCAACAACAATCCCATCTCGAGGGCACTTGCGAAAGAGGCGCTGCACCTGCTCGGGCGCAACATCGAGCGCGCGGTGCATCACGGGCGGGACGGCGAGGCGCGGGCTGCGATGCTCATCGGCTCCATGCTGGCGGGGCAGGCTTTCGCCAATTCTCCCGTGGCTGCCGTGCACGCTCTCGCCTATCCGATCGGCGGCCATTTCGGGGTCCCCCACGGCCTCTCCAACGCTCTCGTGCTGCCGCACGTGCTGCGTTTCAATACGAGCGCCTGCGAGAGGGCCTATGCAGAACTCGCCCCCTGTGCCTTCCCCGAACTCGGAGGGCGCGCCGGCGCCGATGCTTTCGTCGAAGCCCTCGCATCGCTCTGCGTCAAGGTCGGTCTCCAGCCGCGCCTGCGCGACGTGGGGATCCCGCAGGATGCCCTGCCGCGTCTGGCCGAGGACGCGATGAAGCAGACGCGGCTTCTCGTGAACAACCCGCGCCCGGTGACCTTGAACGACGCCCGCGCGATCTACGAAGCCGCCTGGTGATCCGCCCCATGTCAGAACGTCCCGCGCGGTTGTCCCGCTCCGCCTTCAAGCTCTTTCGCCCCGTCGCCACGCGATGGATGGACAACGACGTCTACGGGCACGTGAACAACGTGCATTACTATTCCTACTTCGACAGCGCCGTGAACGGCTGGCTCATCGAGGAGGGCTTGCTCGATATCGCCAAGAGCCCGGTGATCGGTCTCGTGGTGGAAACCGGCTGCACCTATTTCGAGAGCGTCGCCTTTCCCGAGAGTCTGGAGGCGGGCATCGCCGTCGCGCATCTCGGCCGCTCGTCGGTGCGCTACGTCATCGGAATCTTCAAGGAAGGAGCAGAGCTCGCGGCGGCGCAGGGCCATTTCGTCCATGTGCATGTGGAGCGGTCAACGCAGCGTCCCGTCGACATTCCGTCGAGGACGCGCGAGTCGCTCAGGGCCCTCGCTTGAGCCTGCCCGAGAAGGACACGAGCGCAACGCCGGAGAGTACCACCGCCCCGCCGAGCAATTCGCGCAGGCCCACGCTCTCGTTCAGGAACAGGACCGCGAGCAGGATGGTCCAGACCGGCGCGAGATAGCCCACCATCGAAGCCCGCGTCGGGCCCGTGCGGCGGATGAGGTTCATGAACAGCAGGATCGGCAGGGCCGTCGACAAGGCCCCCAGCGCCAGCAGCGGCGCAAGGCGCGAGGGCACGGCCTCGAAGGCCGGGGGGCCTGCGATGGCGAGGGCCAGCGCGGTCGCAGCGAGGCCGGAGCCGATCTGCTGGCCGAGTGCCATGCGTGCCGGGGGCACGTTCCTCACGGTGCGCACATAGACGTTCGCCGCCGCATAGCTGCAGGCGACCAGCACCATGGCGATGATTCCCGTGGTGCTGATGCCGCTGTCGGGCAGGGCCGCGGGGCCGATCAGGATGCCCATGCCGACGAAGCCCACAAGCACGCCGAAAAACCGCCGCGGGGTGAGCCGCTCGTCGGTAAACAGCAGATGCGAGACGAGAGCGGTGATCAGGGGAGAGGAGGCCTGGATCATGGCGGCGGGCGCGGTGGCGATCTGCGTCAGCGCATAGGCGACGAGCACGTTGGGCAGCCAACCGTTGAATGTGCCGAGAAAGGCCCAGACCCTCCATTCATGGCGCTGCGGCAGAATGCTCTTTCCTCGAATCAGGAACCATGCCGACAGGAATGTCGCCCCGATCGCGCCGCGCAGGGAGGCCATGACGAAGGGATTCAGATTGCCGCTCAGCTTCACGAACAGGAATGCGCTGCCCCACAGAAGAGAGCAGACGAGGAGATTGGACAGGAGGAAGGCCGGGGTCGGGGCAGGCGTCGATGAGGTGGCCTCGGCTGTCTGGGACGACATGGACGGCCTTACGACCCGAGAAGATCGAGAAGGAAGGGAATCAGCGGCTCGTCGGCAGGCGGCATCGGATAACTGCGCAGTTCCTGCGGCCTCACCCATTTCAGGGCCTGGCCCTCCAGGGGCTGCACGAAGCCCTCCCAGCGCCGGCAGATATAGAGCGGCATCAGGAGGTGGAAGCTCTCATAGGCGTGGCTCGCGAAGGTCAGAGGCGCGAGGCAAGGCTCCTTCACGGTGATGCCGAGTTCTTCGCGCAGCTCTCGAATCAGGGTCTCCTCCGGCCGCTCGCCTGCCTCCACCTTGCCGCCTGGAAACTCCCACAGTCCGGCGAGCTGCTTTCCCTGAGGGCGCTGCGCCAGAAGGATCCGGTTGTCCGTGTCGACGAGCGCGACGGCTACGACGAGGGTGAGCTTGAGAGGGGAGGTGTTTACGGCCATGGCAGGCTCTCCCTCAGCAGATTCTGCGACGGAACACAATCGAGACTGTCGAATAGGGTCCCCTGCCGAATGTCATGCCCACAGAAGGAAAGTGCGACACCCAAGAGTTTTGGAAGAGTCGCAGTCGTCCGCTTCGGGATGGGTCAGGGACAGCCGGGTCGATATTAACGGCAGCTGAGCGATGACCGGAGGATCAAGGCAGTATCACGCTGCCGCCTGTGCCCGTTCCGCCTGTTGCCGATCCACCCGTGGATTGTGCGGACGACGTGCCTTGGACCGAGGTGTTCACCCTCGTTTTCACGCCATGGGCTCCGATTCCCAGAGCGATGCCCGCACCGGCACCCGTCAGGAACGAAGTCACAGGTGCTTGGGCAAAACCTGCCGCGACAGGAACATATCGGCCCGGGCGGTCCTCGAAGAGCACCACGCTCGTGGGGGGAGATACACCGTCTCCGGGGCTGGACACCATGGCGACCCGCTGGCGCGTCGACAGCGTGCTCTCGCGAACCGTCATCGTGTTGCAGGCAGATGCAAAAAGGCAAAGAACGCAAGCGGTTGTCATCCGCGATAAGGACTTTGCCATACTCTGCATTGTCGATGCTCCTGCGGCGAACGGGAATGCAGGATAGCTGGGCGTTAGACGTACAGCCACGACTATACTTGATAAGCGATAGCCATTCTGGATTACGACTTTGAGAGAGTAAGTCTACAGGAGAATTTTCAAAGTTTAATAGCCAAGTTAGATAATAATTATTCCAAGTTGATTGATCTTTTATTCATTATTTTCTGTGAACAAACAGGGTTTTAAAGAGTTCATGGCCAGTCGGGTTGTTATCAACTTGGCCAAAACCACTGAGCTTGGTGGGTTAATCATCCGATCAGGGGGTAAAATTCGTATCTGGAAGCTGCGGGCGGTGGGTTTTCCTATGCCTGAGCTCTCAGGGAGAGACGCCATGTCTTACTTAAAGATCGCACGTTATACTTTACTGGCCGCAATCCTGGCTGGCAGCTCGACGGTTGCCTTGGCTCAGGCGAACGGGGGAGGCGGATCCGCGCGAGGCGGTGACGCGACCAGCGGCAGTGCCACCGGCGGAAGCGCTTCCGTTGGCGGCGGCGGCGGATCCGCGACCGGCGGCAATGCCACGAGCGGTGACGCGACCGGCGGCTCCGGCAGCATCGGAGGTGGCGGCGGCGGCGGAACGGCGACTGGCGGCAATGCCACGAGCGGTGATGCGACCGGCGGAAGCGGCACGGTTGGCGGCGGCGGCGGATCCGCGACCGGCGGCAATGCCACGAGCGGCAACGCGACCGGCGGGAACGCTACCGTGGACGGCGGCACGGGTGGCGGCACGGCGACCGGCGGCTTCGGCACGAGCGGCAACGCGACCGGCGGGAACGCCGATGTGACCGGTGATGCCGGCGGCGAGGCGATCGGCGGCTCCGCCCTGAGCGGGGAGGCCTTCGGCGGAGCTGCCAGCGTGACCGGTTCCGGCGGCGGCACGGCGACCGGCGGCTACGGCACGAGCGGCTCGGTCTTCGGCGGTGGCGCCACGATCGGCGGCGGCGGCAATGGTAATGGCGACGACAACGGTGGCGTGACGGATTCGTCCGCGAACGCTCTCACGACGGGACGGGATTCCTGGGGCTGCGCGAACGGTACGGGGATCGGCTGCTAAGGCCAAGGCACGCACGCGGCCCTCGTGACGAGGAGCCTTGAAGAAGAGCGGTCCGGCTCGGAGCCCTATCGAGCCGGACCGTCGATCGTTGGCCCCACCGCGATCTTTCATGCGGGCCTTGAGCTTTCGGTGTGCGGAGCAGGTCAGCTCCGGTAGTCGCCGTTGATTTCCACGTAGGCTTTGGTGAGGTCGCAGGTCCAGACCGTGGCCTCGCCGCGCCCCAGGCCCAAGTCCACGCGGATCGTGATCTCGTCGCCCTTCATGTAGGCTGACGTCTTCGCCTCGCTGTAGTCCGGATCGCGGGCGCCTTTCACGGCCACGCGGATGTCGCCGAACCAGATGGCGAGCTTGTCGCGCTCGGCCGGTTCGCCCGCCTTGCCGACGGCCATGACGACGCGGCCCCAATTGGCATCCTCGCCGGCCACCGCCGTCTTCACGAGCGGGGAGTTGGCGATCGCCATGGCGATGCGCTTGGCGGACGTTGCGCCC
>DASRWK010000305.1:0-2855 GCA_035776715.1 Microvirga sp. | reverse complement strand
CGTCGAACGCCATCTGACGCCCCAGGACATCCATGATAGATACAAGGTTCTGAACGGTGCGATTTACGGCCTGGCGAGCCATGGCAGGTTCACGGGGGCCTTCAAGCCCGGCAACCGGAGCCGAAAGGTGCGCGGACTGTATCTCGCCGGCGGCGCGGCTCATCCGGGTCCCGGGATGCCGATGGTGATGATGTCAGGCTGGATCGCGGCCGATGCTCTCGATGCCGATCTCAAGGCCGAGAATTTGCGGAACGCATCCTGATGAAGGCGAGCGGCAGAGCGGCAGGAGGACGTCGACTCTCCCGGCAGGCAGGGCCCTCCCCCATCGCGCGCCGCTCCGCAACCATCCACCGGTTCATGGTATCCGTGTTCCGCCGCTATTTCGTCCGGCACATGAATGCACTGAGGATCGCCTCATGGGGCCTTCCAGACGTGCCGCACAGCGGCCCGATCGTCGTTTACTCCAACCACCCGTCATGGTGGGATGCAGCCGTCTACATCCTGGCGGCGGATCGCCTGTTCCCGTCCTACGAGAGCTATGCTCCCATCGATGCCGAGATGCTGAAACGATATGGCGTCTTCGGGCGCATCGGCGCGTTCGGGGTGGACCTGCACACCGCGCGGGGTGCGGCGGCCTTCCTGACGGCAAGCGCGGACATTCTGTCCTCGCCCCGACGCGCGCTCTGGGTGACGGCACAGGGACGCTTTTCCGATGTGCGGGAGCGCCCTCTCGGGCTGAAGCCCGGAATCGCGCACTTGGTCGAGATCGCGCCCGAATGCATCATCATCCCCCTCGGCATCGAATACGGCTTCTGGCTCGAGCGGGGCGCGGAAGCCTTCACGGCTTTTGGCCGTCCCATGCACGGCCGTGACCTGCTCCGTCTCTCCCGCCCGGCCCGCTTGCAGCATCTCGATGCGGAGCTCACGAAGGTGATCGATCGCCTGAGCGCCGACGTGAAGACCCGCGACCCTGCGCGCTTCCATTCACTGATCGAAGGGCGGGCGGGCGTGGGCGGCGTCTACGACGGCTGGCGCCGCATGACCTCCGCCTTGTCAGGACGTTCCTTCAACCCTTCCCACGAGGGTCGCCGGCCATGACGGTGCTCGCCCTCGTCCTTCTCTTACTCGCGGTATTTCCGGCTGGGCTTGCGATCGTCAATCTGGCGATCTTGAGTCGAACGCCCCGTGTGCCCGCGCGTGAAGGAACCCTCGTTTCCGTCCTCATCCCCGCGCGTAACGAGGCGGCGAATATCGGGCCTGCCGTGGACGCGGCTCTCGCAAGCCGCGGGGTCGACATCGAAGTGCTGGTGATGGATGACGGATCGACGGATGCCACCGCCGAGATCGTCCGTTCCATGGCCTCCCACGACCCCCGAATCCGCCTGCTGAATGCGCCTCCCCTGGCGGAAGGATGGACCGGAAAGGTCCACGCCTGCCACCACCTTTCGAAGCACGCGCGCGGAACCCATTTCCTCTTCGTCGACGCGGATGTGAGACTGAGGCCCCACGCCGCGAGCCTCTTGGCCGGACACGCCCAGGCGACAGGTGTCGGTCTGGTCAGCGCGGTTCCACGGCAGATCATGAAAACACCGGGCGAATGGCTCACCGTGCCGTCGATCAATCTGCTCCTCCTCGGCTACCTGCCCATGGGCCTCATGCGCGCATCGGTCCAGCCTGGTTTCGGGGCGGCCTGCGGGCAGCTGATGCTCGCGGAGCGGGAGGCCTATCGGGCGAGCGGCGGCCATGCCGCCATCCGCTCCCTGATCCACGACGGCATCCAGCTCGCCCGGCGATTCCGGCGAAGCGGCTTCATGACCGACCTCGTGCCGGGGGACAGGCTCGCCGCTTGCCGAATGTATAGTCGCTTTGCAGATGCCTGGAACGGTTTCGCGAAGAATGCCCACGAGGGTATGGCGAAGCCCGTGGCGCTGCCGGTCTGGACCGTTCTGCTCCTGGGCGGGCATGTGCTGCCATTCGTTCTCCTCCCTGCCGTGCCGACATGGCCGATCGTGGGGGCCGCTCTGCTCTCGTTCGCAACCCGCGTCATGGTGACGGTGGCGACGCGGGAGAATCTCCTCTCAATCCTTTTGCATCCCTTCACCATCCTGACGAGCTTGGCGATCCAGTGGAGCGTTCTGCTGCGGATCGGCCGTACGCGTCAGACAGGGTGGAAGGGCAGGCTCTATCCGGCGGGATGACGAATGAGCACGCTGGCGAGGGAGCCGACGAAGACACCGAAGACAGAAAACTTCCCTGTTGCCTCCCTCGTGCTGTCGCCGGACCATCGGGAGGCCGTGCTCGCTTTCTATGCCTTCGTGCGCATGGCAGACGACATTGCCGATGCCGCCGATCTCGGAGCCGCCGAAAAGTTGACCCGCCTGGACACGCTCGAGCAGGCGCTCGTGACAGGCGATCCGCGGATTCCCGAGGCGGCACGACTTCACCATGTGGACATGAGGCACAAGGCGGGCATTGCTCAAGCCCGCGAGATGCTGCGCGCCTTCCGGCAGGATGCGATCAAGGCGCGCTACAACGACTGGACGGATCTTCTCGACTATTGCCGTCGCTCCGCCAATCCGGCCGGACGCTTCCTGCTGCAGCTTCATGGGGAGTGCGCCTCCGCGCAGATGCCCGCGGACGCGCTTTGCACTGCTTTGCAGATTCTCAACCACCTGCAGGATTGCCGTCACGATCACGAGCATCTGGGGCGAATCTACATCCCCCTCCTATGGACGATGCTGGGCGGGGGCGAGAGAGCCTTCTTCACGCCCGCCCAGACAAGTGCACGACGCATGGTGCTCGACGCCATGCTGGATCGCGTCGACGAACTGATCGACCGTGCGCGCGCCTTACCG
>DASRWK010000304.1:0-7171 GCA_035776715.1 Microvirga sp. | reverse complement strand
GATGGTGGGGGTGCTGAGCCACACCGAAGAGGAGATCCGCAAGACGGCGGAGGAGATCGGACGCGCCGGCGGCAGGGCCATTCCGCTCGTGGCGGATATCGCGGATGACGGCCAGATGAGAAAGGCGGTTGGCGATCTGGTGGAGGCTTATGGTGGGCTCGACATCGTCTTCGCCAATGCGGGTATCAACGGCGTGTGGGCGCCCATTGACGAATTGCAGCCGGAGGAATGGGACCGCACGATCAACACGAACCTGCGCGGAACCTATCTGACGCTTCATCATGCGGTGCCGCACCTGAAGCAGGCGGGCGGCTCGATCATCATCACGGCATCCATCAACGGCTCGCGCACTTTCACGAGCGCCGGTGCGACCGCCTATTCCGCCACCAAGGCCGCGCAGGTGGCCATGGCGCAGATGCTGGCGGTCGAACTCGCCAAGCACAAGATCCGCGTGAACGTGGTCTGCCCGGGCAAGATCGACACGGAGATCCAGGAGAATACGCAGCAGCGGAACACGGAGCAGGCGAAGGTGCCCGCAGAGTATCCTCAAGGTCCCATTCCGCTCACGGGGAGTGAGGCGGGAACGAGCGAGGACGTGGCCGAACTCGTGCTCTTCCTCGCCTCCGACCGCTCGCGGCACATCACCGGCACCCCAGTCTGGATCGACGGCGGACAGTCGCTGCTGGTGTGACGGAGCCCCTCTCAGCGGGCACCCTCGTGGGCCGGCGCGAGCGCGGTGCCCACGGGGACGGTCGGCTCGGGAACGAAACTCTCCCTGTCCGCAGCGGAGGGGACGGGGCGCTGGATGCTTCGATAGGCGCCCCACAGGGCCATCAGGGCTTGCGCCAGAATGATGACGTAGGGAAGCCCGAGCCGGCCGAACGCGGACATCGCCATCCCTGAGATCACCGGCCCCGATGCGGCTCCCAATCCCTGGAGAATGAGAAGGCCACCGGAGGCCGAGACGAACTCGCCCGGCTTGACCATGTCGTTCACATGCGCGGTGACGATGCTGTAGGTCGGAATGACGCTGCCGCCGAAGATCGCCCCGTAAATGAACAGCAGCCACGGAGCTACGTCCGAAGGTACGAAGTGGACGAGGGCCGCCAGGATGGTCGCCGCCATGGCCGATGCGCCGATGATCACGTAGCGCCGATCCATGCGATCCGAGAACCAGCCGAGCGGCCAGGTGGTCAGGAAGCCGCCCAACGTGCCGCAGGCCATGAAGACGGCGATCTCGGTCGTGCTCAACCCGCGCTGCTGAGCCCAGACGGGTCCGAGCGCGAAGAACGAGCTTGTCGTCACGCCGCAGAGAATGGCGGCGACCACGCCGAAAGGGGATTGGCGGTAAAGGCGCTTCAGATTGATCGATGCCTCCCCGACAGCGTGGGCCGGCGCGCTGGCGCGCGAAAGGGCCGTCGGCACGAGCGCGAGAGAGATGAGAATGGCGGCGAAGCAGAACAACCTGAACCCCGCCGGATCACTGATCGGCAGGAGCATCTGTCCGCCGATGCCGGCGATCAGACCGGTCATCCCGTAAAAGCCTAGGATCTGTCCGCGGTTTTGAGGCGTCGCGGAGGCGTTGAGCCAACTCTCCACCACGATGAACAATCCGGCGAAACAGAATCCGGTGACCGCCCTCGCAGCGATCCAGACCGCCGGGGTGATCACCAGAAGGTGCAGTAGCGTGATGGACGATGCGACGGCTGCAAGCGCCGCGAAGGTTCGCGCATGACCCACCTGCTGAATCACCCGGCCAGCCCACAGCGATCCGACGACGATCCCGCCCCAGAATGCGGCGCCGACGGCACCGATTTGGGTCGGAGAGAAATGCTCGAGGGTCCCGCGCACGCTCAGCAGGGTGCCCTGCAAGGTATTTCCCATCTGCATGAGGGCATAACCGAGGAGAAGAGCGAGCAGGGTGGGCAGCACGGAGCGCAGGGAGGAAGACATGGACTCTCCTTGAAACGGAGTTCTTCGAATTATCTGGTCTAAGGCCTGCTCGCCCATCGCACGCCTTGACGTGTAAAGGCCCGGCGCTGAAGGGAACGCCGTGCTCACCGGGGACATCGGGGGCAGGCCCTGTGCCTGGGTTGAACTCTGGCCACGAGGTCGGGTTCCGAAGTTCCAGGCCGCAAAGAAAAAGCCCGGCTTGTCGCGCAAGCCGGGCTTTTAGGGAACGCCAGCGCTTCACACGGGGTTCAGGTATCCATCTTCAACGCGGCGATGAAGGCTTCCTGCGGAATGTCGACCTTGCCGTACTGGCGCATCCGCTTCTTGCCTTCCTTCTGCTTGTCGAGAAGCTTGCGCTTGCGGGAGGCGTCGCCGCCGTAGCACTTGGCGGTCACGTCCTTGCGCAGGGCACGGATGGTTTCACGGGCGATGATCTTGCCGCCGATGGCCGCCTGCACGGGAATCTGGAACATGTGGGGCGGGATCAACTCCTTCAGCTTCTCGCACATGGCGCGGCCGCGGCCTTCCGCGCGGGTGCGGTGCACCAGCATGGAAAGCGCATCCACCGGCTCGCCGTTGACCAGCACCGACATCTTCACGAGGTCGCCCTCGCGATAGTCGGAGATATGATAGTCGAACGAGGCGTAGCCTTTCGAGACCGACTTCAGGCGATCGTAGAAGTCGAACACCACTTCGTTGAGCGGCAGGTCGTAGACCACCATGGCGCGCTTGCCGACGTAGTTGAGGTCGATCTGCACGCCGCGGCGATCCTGGCAGAGCTTGAGCACGGCGCCGAGATAGTCGTCGGGGGTGAGGATCGTGGCGCGGATCCATGGCTCCTCGATGGTGTCGATCTTCATCACGTCCGGCATGTCGGCCGGGTTGTGGAGTTCCTTCATCGTGCCGTCGGTCATGCGCAGGTGATAGACCACGCTCGGCGCGGTGGAGATGAGGTCGAGGTTGAACTCGCGCTCCAGGCGCTCCTGAATGATTTCGAGGTGCAGCAACCCTAGGAAGCCGCAGCGAAAGCCGAAGCCGAGCGCTGCGGAGGTCTCCATCTCGTAGGAGAAGCTCGCGTCGTTCAGGCGAAGCTTGCCCATTGCGGCACGCAAGGATTCGAAGTCGGCGGCATCCACGGGGAAGAGGCCGCAGAACACCACCGGCTGCACGGGCTTGAAGCCGGGCAGGGCTTCGGTGGTGGGCTTGCGGTCGTCCGTGATGGTGTCGCCGACGCGGGTGTCGGCGACCTCCTTGATCGAAGCGGTGAAGAAACCGACCTCGCCGGGCCCGAGCTGAGCCACTTCGTTCATCTTCGGGTTGAACACGCCGACGCGGTCGAGGCTGTAGGAGGCGCCCGTGCCCATCATCTTGATGGTCTGGCCCTTCTTCATGGTGCCGTCGACGATGCGCACGAGCACGACCACGCCCAGATAGGCGTCGTACCAAGAGTCGACGAGAAGCGCCTTCAGCGGCGCATCCGGGTCGCCTTTCGGGGGGGGCAGCTTCTGGACGATCGCCTCCAGCACGCCCTCGATGTTAAGGCCGGTCTTGGCCGAGATCGGCACGGCGTCCGAGGCGTCGATGCCGATCACCTCCTCGATCTGCTCCTTGATCCGGTCCGGATCGGCAGCCGGCAGGTCGATCTTGTTGAGGACGGGCACGATCTCGTGGTTGGCGTCGATGGCCTGATAGACATTGGCCAGGGTCTGGGCCTCTACGCCCTGGGAGGCGTCCACCACCAGGAGCGAGCCTTCGCAGGCGGCGAGGGACCGCGAGACCTCGTAGGCGAAGTCCACGTGGCCGGGGGTGTCCATGAGGTTCAGGATATAGGTCTTGCCGTCCTGGGCCTTGTATTCCAGGCGTACGGTCTGGGCCTTGATGGTGATGCCGCGCTCGCGCTCGATGTCCATGTTGTCGAGCACCTGCTCCGTCATCTCACGGGCGGAGAGCGCTCCCGTGGTCTGGATCAGGCGGTCGGCCAGAGTCGACTTCCCATGGTCGATATGCGCCACAATGGAGAAGTTCCGGATGTTGTCGAAGGTGCGAGCGGTCATAATCTTACAAAAATAAGAGCTGTTGAGGCCGCAATAGCAGCAAGGCTCTCTAAAGCCAAGGGAAGCCGTGCCGCGCCGTAGGGCTCGAACAGCCTCGAAGACGGCCTCGTCAGTCTAAGAACCTGGCGTGGCTTCTCGGAGGGACGAGACGTTTCTTCATGTAGGCAACGCGGGGGCGGGCTTAAACCCATCCCGCCCGGAAATCCGGTTCCGTGCCAGATGAGGCCCAAGCCACTCACGATCCGCCCTCCGCAGCCTGTTGGGCGCCCAAGCTATACGACCTTGCGGAATGTCGCGCCTGTTCAGGGGCCGAGGTCTGCGGGAGATCGGATGGAAGGCCGGAGGCCTCCCGATCCCCGCCGATGCCGTTCAGGCCGGTCGGGGATCAGTGCCCCGAGAGGGGCGTTGCTCCCTCCTTGTTGTGAGTGCCCAGGCGGTCCACCAGAGTGGCGCTGGCCTCGTTCAGCCCCACGATCTCTACCGGGACGTCGTGGTGGCGGAACTTCAGCACGACCCGGTCGAGGGCGTTGATGCCGGTGATGTCCCAGAAATGGGAGGCGTGGACGTCGATAACGACCTTTTCCAGGTCCTCCTCGCGGAAGTCGAACGCGCTGTGGAAGGCCTCGGCCGTGGCGAAGAAGATCTCGCCGTTCACCCGGTAGACCCGCACCCTGCCTTCTCGGGTCGAGTTCACGCTGAAGAACTTGGCGACCTTGCGCGCGAAGAAGATGCCGCTGAGAATCACGCCCGCCAGCACGCCCTTGGCGAGATCGTGGGTGAAGACCACTACGGCGACGGTCACCAGCATGACGATGGTGGAGCTCTTGGGGTACAGGCGCATGGCGAGGATCGAGCCCCACTGGAAGGTGTTGATCGATACCATGATCATCACGGCGACCAGGGCGGCCATGGGGATCTGGCGCACCCACTCGTCCAGCACCAGAATGAGGAAGAGCAGGAATGCGCCCGCCCAAAGGGTGGACAGGCGCCCGCGCCCGCCCGAGGAGACGTTGATCACCGACTGGCCGATCATGGCGCAGCCCGCCATGCCGCCGAACAGGCCCGCCACGATGTTGGCGATACCCTGACCCGTGCATTCCCTGTTCTTTGGGCTGTCAGTGTCCGTCATCTCGTCGACGATGGCCGCGGTCATGAGGGATTCCAGCAGGCCCACCATGGCAAGCGTCAGCGAATAGGGCAGGATGATCTGGAGGGTCTCGAGATTGAGCGGAATGTCGGGCAGGGCGAAGGTCGGCAGATGGCTCGGCAGCTGGCCCATGTCGCCGACGGTGCGAAGATCGAACCCGAGATAGATGGAGACCGCCGTCAGCAGCACGATGGTGACGAGGGCCGAGGGAACCGCCTTGGTGAGACGCGGCAATCCGTAGATGATCGCGAGTCCGACGGCGACCATGCCGTACATGAGCGGACCCGCGCCGTTGAATTCGGGCAGCTGCGCCATGAAG
The DNA here is from genome assembly GCA_035776715.1 of Microvirga sp. Lineage (GTDB taxonomy): Bacteria > Pseudomonadota > Alphaproteobacteria > Rhizobiales > Beijerinckiaceae > Microvirga. The sequence goes on along the minus strand of DASRWK010000304.1, from coordinate 1,698 downwards.
ATGAGGATGGCGAGCGCGTTCACGAAACCCGTCACGACCGAGCGGGAGACGAAGCGCATCAGGTCGCCGAGGCGCAGGAGGCCCGCCAGGATCTGAAGGGCGCCGGTCAGAAGCGTGGCGGCGAGCAGATACTGAAGCCCGTGATCCTTCACGAGGGATCCCATCACGAGCGCCATGGCGCCGGTCGCGGCGGAAATCATCCCGGGGCGCCCGCCGGCGAAGGCGATGACGACAGCGATGCAGAAGGAGGCGTAGAGGCCGACCTGGGGATCGACGCCTGCGATGATCGAGAAGGCAATGGCCTCGGGGATGAGCGCGAGAGCCACCACCGTCCCGGCGAGGAGATCGTTGCGGACGTTCGGGAACCACTCGGCCCTGAGGCGAGAGAGATAGGTCATTGGATAAGTCTCGTGGGCCCTGGTCGTCAGGGCTGTTGAAAAACGCCGCTCACAAGCAAGCTGCCACCGTGAGGGGCAGGCGGGCGGGCTCCAGGATATGGAATGGTCGGCTCAGGTCGCGCGCGTGCGCTACGGCGGAGTCATCCGCAAAGGCTTCGAAGAGGCGGCAGTACGAATCATGCTCCTCCATAACAGCATGGTACCCCATTGCAAACCGTAACATCTCGCTCGGGCATGTTCCGGGCGCATGGGCACGATGACTCAGTTTCGCAACGACCCTGCCCGCCCTACTTCCTGCTGACGGTGGAGAGGGGTGCGAAACTTTGCCATGGCGAATCCCCTGTCATGACGGATGCGGTTGACGCTTTCGGTGAGAAAGGGCGCCCTGAACTCCATCGCTCCATCGGCCCCTTCCAGATGACCCTCTACGGGCTCGGCAGCATGCTGGGCTCAGGCATTTACGGGCTCATCGGACAGGCGGCGGGGCAGGTGGGCAACGCGGTCTGGCTTGCCTTCCTGGTTGCCCTGGTGGCCGCGCTGCTCACGGCACTGACCTACGCCTCCCTCGGCTCCCGTTATCCCCGCGCAGGCGGTGCGGCCTATGTCGCAGAGCGCGCCTATCGCTCGCCGCTGATCGGCTTCGTGGTGGGGCTGGCCGTAGCCTGCTCGGCCCTGACCTCCGTCGCCACGCAGTCCCGCGTCTTCGCTGTCAATTTTGCAAGCCTGACCGGCAGCGAGGGGGAAACCGTGACGCTGCTGGCGCTTGGTTTCCTTATCCTCCTCATGGGGCTTGTGCTGAGGGGCATTCGCGAATCCATGTGGGTCAATGTGCTCTGCACCTGCATCGAGGCGGGTGGGCTGTTGCTGGTGGTGGCGGTGGGCATCAGCTATTGGGGATCAGTCGATCTTCTGGAGACGCCGCCACCGGGAGAAGGCGTGAGCGACGTGATGATCCTGCTCGTGCTGCAGGGCGCTGTGCTCACGTTCTTCGCCTTTCTGGGTTTCGAGGACACCATCAACGTGGCGGAGGAATGCCGCGATCCGGAGCGCACCATTCCGATCGGTCTCATCGCGGCCATGGCAATCTCCGCCGTGATCTATGTGGCGGTCTCCATCACGGCCGTGTCGGTCATGCCGTGGCGTGAGCTCGCGGCTGCGCCGGGGCCACTCACGGCCGTCATGGAGACGGCCGCACCCTGGCTGCCGCCAATCGTCTATACGGCCATCACGCTCTTTGCCGTCGCCAACACCGCGCTCGTCAATTACGTGACGGCTTCGCGCCTCGCCTACGGCATGGCGC
>DASRWK010000303.1:0-6713 GCA_035776715.1 Microvirga sp. | reverse complement strand
ACGAAAGGAGGCCCCCAGCCGCGCGTGTCGTCGCCCGCTCCGGGACGCTCCACCTTCACCACGTCGGCACCGAGATCGGCCAGCATCTGGCCGACCCACGGGCCGGCGAGAATGCGGGCGAGTTCGAGAACCTTCAGACCTGCGAGCGGTTTCATGAACAATCAATCCATTGCAGCATCGAGGCCGCGCTTCAATCCGATGAAGGAAGAGACGCGGCGCGCAGCCAGTAGGGTGCCGGCCACATAAGGAGCGGCCGAGGATCCTGCATCGTGACGGATCACGAGGCGCTCGTTGTCCGCGCCGAACACCGCCTCACAGGACAGCACGAAGGACGGCATGCGCAGTGAATGAACCTGGACCGGCTGCCGCGCGCCGAGAGCGCCGCCGCGGGTTTCGCGGACGCCGGCGAGCTCATCGACAGGCTTCGAGGTCGCGGGCCGGCGCACCTCGCTGAGAAGCTCAGCGAGTTCCCGCGCCGTGCCAGAGGGCGTATCGGGCTTCTTAGCCGAAGCGTAATCGATGATCTCCACATCCGGCACATAGCGAGCCGCTTCCAGGGCGAAGCGGCGCAGAAGCGTGGCCGTGATCGAGAAGTTGCCAGCCGCCAGCACGCCCCGCTCGGCCCCGAGCGCGACCCTATCGATCTCCGCATAATCCTCGGCGGAGAGCCCCGACGTGCCGATCACCACGGAGCGGCCCTGTGCCAGCGCGGTGAGGGCATGCGCCTTGACGGCGTCCGGCTTGGTGTAGTCGATCACCACGTCGGAGGGTGCTTTCAGGGCTTCTTCGAGGGTCTCGCTGATTGCGATGCCGAGGCGGGGAAGCCCCGCCGCCTCGCCGGCGTCCTGGCCCGCCGCGCTGCGGCTGACGGCGCCGACGAGTTCCAGATCGTCGGAGGCGGCAATCGCCGCGACCAGAGCCTTGCCGACCCAGCCCGTCGACCCGGCCAGGGTGATCCGAAGAGGCATAACCCGATCCCTTCCTCAGAAGAACGCCTGCAGGCCCGTCTGCGCACGCCCCAGGATCAGAGCATGTACGTCATGGGTGCCCTCGTATGTGTTCACCGTCTCCAGGTTCTGAGCGTGGCGCATCACATGATACTCTTCCTGGATGCCGTTGCCGCCATGCATGTCGCGGGCTTGCCGGGCGATCTCGAGCGCCTTGCCGCAATTGTTGCGCTTGACGAGCGAGATCATCTCGGGAGCCATGCGGCCCTCGTCGAAGAGGCGGCCGACGCGCAGCGAGGCGTGGAGGCCCAGAGTGATCTCGGTCATCATGTCCGCGAGCTTCTTCTGGACGAGCTGGGTCGCCGCGAGCGGCTTGTTGAACTGCTTGCGGTCGAGCGTGTACTGGCGCGCCCGGTGCCAGCAATCCTCCGCCGCGCCCATGGCGCCCCAGGAGATGCCGTAACGCGCACGGTTGAGGCAGCCGAAGGGGCCCTTCAGACCGGAGACGTTCGGAAGGAGCGCATCCTCGCCCACCTCGACGCCATCCATGACGATCTCGCCGGTGATGGAGGCGCGGAGCGAGAGCTTGCCGCCGATCTTCGGAGCGGAAAGCCCCTTCATGCCCTTTTCCAGCACGAAGCCTCGGATCTGGTTGTCATGGGCCTCCGACTTCGCCCACACCACGAACACGTCCGCGATGGGGGAGTTCGAGATCCACATCTTGCTGCCGGTGAGACGATAGCCGCCGTCAATCTTCTGAGCGCGAGTCTTCATGCCGGCGGGATCGGAGCCTGCGTCCGGCTCGGTCAGGCCGAAACAGCCCACGAACTCGCCCGAGGCGAGCTTGGGCAGATACTTCAGGCGCTGCTCCTCGGAGCCGTAGGCATAGATCGGATACATCACCAGGGAGGACTGCACGCTCATCATGGAGCGGTAGCCGGAATCGACGCGCTCCACCTCGCGGGCCACAAGGCCGTAGGCCACGTAGGAGGCACCGGCGCAGCCGTATTCCTCCGGCAAGGTCACGCCGAGAAGGCCGAGCTCGCCCATCTCGTTGAAGATCTCGCGATCCGTACGCTCCTCGCGGTAGGCCTCGATCACACGCGGCAGAAGCTTTTCCTGGGCGTAGGCGCGCGCCGTGTCGCGGATCATGCGCTCGTCGTCGGTGAGCAGCTCGTCCAGGAGGAGCGGATCTTCCCACTTGAGCTTCGCGATTTCCTGATGTGCACCTGCCATGATGAGCAATCCTCTTCGGTGTAGCACGGGAGGCTTTTCCGGAACCCCGGGCAAACCTGTTGAAATTTGCCGGAAAAATCGCGCTGGACAGGGAAGAAGTAAAGCGACATCTTCGCAGCAGGTTATTCGGAAATGGAATGAACTGGTGCTCCGTCGCGGCTTTCTGCCCAATATCGGCAATCTTCTCGCCTTCGAGGCCACTGCTCGGCACGGCAGTGTCTCACGCGCTGCCGAGGAGCTGAACCTGACTCAAAGTGCCGTCTCCCGCCAGATCCAGCAGCTCGAGGATTCACTCGGCGTTTCCCTGTTCAGCCGATCCCGCCAGAGAGTGGTGCTGACCGATGTCGGGCGTCTCTATGCCTCGCAGGTCCGCGCCACCCTCACGGAGCTCTCGGACGCCACCCATCAGGCCATCGCGTTGTCGGGCACGAGCGGCGTTCTGAATCTCGCAACGCTGCCGACCTTCGGGACCCGTTGGCTCATTCCGCGCATGCCGCACTTCCTCGCCAAGCATCCGAACGCGACGGTGAATTTCGGCGTCCGCCTTGTGCCTTTCGACTTTTCCGCCGAGCCCTTCGATGCCGCCATTCATTTCGGGGAGCCGCATTGGCCCGGCGCAGTTTGCGAACTGCTGCGGACGGAAGAGGCCGTGCCTGTCTGCAGCCCGGCCTACCGGGAATCCGAGGCGATCCACTCCCCACCCGACCTCGCCCGCGCAACTCTATTGCAGCAGAGCACGCGGCCGACCGCCTGGGCCGAGTGGTTTACGAGCGTGGGTGTCGACGCCGGCAACCCCATGCGGGGTCCCCGCTTCGAGCAGTTCGCCATGGTTGCCCAGGCCGCCGCCGCGGGCTTGGGCGTCGGCCTCATTCCCCACTTCCTGATCGCGGACGAACTCGCGGCGGGACGCCTCGAAATCCTCTTCCCGCAAAGCATTCTGAGCGTCGGGGCGTATTATCTCGTTTATCCGGAGCACAAGGCGGAGGCCCCTCTGGTCCGCTCCTTCCGCGACTGGATTCTCGCGGAAAGCCGTCAGGGATAGACGCTCTTCGGCTTCAGGATCCTCATGCTCAACACGAAGGCTACCCAGCCGCAGACCACGATGCCGCCGACCATCGAGAGAGAGGTTCCGTCGTAGAATGCGCTCACCAGCGCGATCAGGACGGCGCCGGTGCTGAGCTGCAAAGTGCCCATCAGTGCAGAGGCCGTCCCCGCGATCGACCCCTGTTCCTCGAGCGCCAGCACTGCCGTAGAGGGAATGACATAGCCGAGGCAGCCGAAAGACAGGAACAGGAGACCCCAGAGAATGTAGGCGCTGTCCGTCCCGGCCACGGTCAGGATGAACAGCAGGCTCACCAGGGCCGCGAAGGCGGAGATGGCGATGCGAACCACCCGCTCGGCACCGAAGCGGCGCATGAAGGCGCTGTTGAACTGTGCGCTGCCGATGAAGGCAATCGCGTTGGATGCAAAGATCATGCTGTATTGCGACGGTGACAACCCGAAGTGCTCGATGAAGATCACAGACGAGCCGGCCAGATAGGCAAAAAAGCTCGCCTGACTAAACCCCCCGATGAAGGTCAGGCCTCGGAATCGGCGATCCTTGAGGAGCCTCTTGTAGGCGGCGAATGTCTGGCCGAGGCTCTGCCGGCCCGCGCCCTCGGGCCGCGTCTCCGGCAGCAGGAACAGCAGCACGGCGATGCCGCCGAGACCGATGGCCGCGATGGCCCAGAAGATGAAGCGCCAGCTGAAGAACTCGGTCAGGGTGCTGCCGGCGAGCGGGGCGAGGATGGGGGATACGCTGAACACCAGCATCGTGGTCGCCATCAGGCGCGCGGCCTCGTGGCCGGTATGCAGATCGCGAATGATCGCGCGGGGAATCACCATCGCCGCGCAGGACCCGACTCCCTGCAGGAAGCGAAAGGCAATGAGCGCTTCCACGTTGGGAGCATAGCTGCAGCCGATGCTCCCCAGGACGAAAAGCCCCAAGCCGCCGTAGAGCGGCGGCTTGCGCCCGAAGCGGTCCGAGAGGGGTCCATAGGCCAACTGACACACCGCGACCGCCAGAAAGAAGCTCATCAGACTCATCTGCACGGCGCCCACGTCCACCCGAAACTCACGTGCAATCGCCGGGAAAGCCGGCAGGTACATGTCGATGGCGAAGGGTCCGATGGCGGACAGCATCCCGAGGACGAGCGCATTGCGCAGAAAGGCGGATCGCATGGAATAGGCTCTCAAGCCCGAGGTGTCTTGAAGCAGAAACGGAAAGCGGCCCGACCACGGTTTCAAATCGGGCAAGCGATCCCTGGACCGTCCCTGGGCCGACGGTCGGAGGTCGCGCGGGGACGACGCAGCCCTGCTTTTATGCTCCGCAGGCCGTCCGTCAAGCCGCGGCCATTGAATTTTCAGGACAACAATCCCTGAACCGGGCCTCCGCCTGTGGCACGCATTGGTGCTGATAGGGACCCGGGCAGAAGCGTCGGGCCCGTTCTCTCCATGACGCCTCTCCTGGCAGCCGCCTGCACGACCCGGTCGGAGCTGGGCTCTGCCCCAACGGAAACTATGCCGCTGCCCTCCGGTCGGGGCAGAGGGAGACGTCGGTTTGCCCCGGCTGTGGATGGCATGTGACCGGAGGCGTCACAAATCCCGTAGAATCTCGGAAAATTGAAGCGGTCGATTTCTTAAAAGAAACTGCGCAAACCGGCACAAAATGGTAAATTTATTCCAAAAACCAGCCAAGGTTGCCGGGACAGATTGACATTATTGGGGCTTCGCACCTTAACTTCGTCACAGAACGGCCACGTGCAGTGCCGTCTCAGAGGACCATGATAATGAAGAAATCAGCCCTTTTCGCAGCGATCTGCGTTCCGGCTTTCCTGGCAGCAGCCCCGCTGGCAGCCAAAACCCTCGTGTACTGCTCCGAGGGCAGCCCGGAGAATTTCTATCCCGGCGTGAACACCACCGGCACATCCTTCGACGCCAGCGAGCAGATCTACAACCGCATCGTCGAGTTCGAGCGCGGCAGCACCAAGGTGAACCCGAGCCTTGCCGAGAAGTGGGACGTGTCCGATGACGGCACCGTCTACACCTTCCACCTCCGCAAGGGCGTGAAGTGGCACTCCAACAAGAACTTCAAGCCGACCCGCGAAATGAACGCCGACGACATCGTGTTCATGTTCGAACGGCAGTGGAAGGAAGACAATCCTTATTTCAAGGTCACCAGCCCGAACCACTCCTACTTCGGCGACATGGGCATGCCCGCCCTCCTGAAGTCAGTTGAGAAGGTCGACGACTACACGGTTCGCATTACCCTGAACCGTCCGGAAGCTCCCTTCCTGGCCAACCTCGCCATGATGTGGGCGAGCGTGCAGTCGAAGGAATATGCGGATGCCATGCTGAAGGCCGGCACCCCTGAGAAGATCGACCAAGAGCCGATCGGCACGGGCCCGTTCTACCTGGTTCAGTACCAGAAGGACGCGATCATCCGCTACAAGGCTTTCCCCGAGTACTGGGCCGGCAAGGCGCAGATCGACGACCTCGTCTTCTCGATCACCCCGGATGCCTCCGTGCGCTGGGCAAAGCTCCAGAAGGGCGAATGCCACGTCATGCCGTATCCCAATCCGGCTGACCTGGAGGCCATGCGGAAGGATCCCAACGTCCAGATTCTCGAGCAGCCCGGCCTCAACATCGGCTATCTCGCCTATCAGACCACGAAGAAGCCCTTCGACGACGTACGCGTCCGCAAGGCTTTCAACATGGCCATGAACAAGAAGGCCATCGTCGATGCCGTGTTCCTCGGCTCCGGCGTTCCGGCCAAGAACCCGATCCCGCCGTCCATGTGGTCGTACAATGACAGCATTCAGGACGACGAGTACAACCCGGAAGCCGCCAAGAAGCTCCTGGCTGAAGCCGGCTATCCGAACGGCCTCGAAACCGACCTGTGGGCCATGCCGGTTCAGCGCCCGTACAACCCGAATGCCCGCCGCATCGCCGAGCTGATGCAGGCCGACCTCGCCAAGATCGGCGTGAAGGCTGAGATCAAGAGCTTCGAATGGGGCGAATACCGCAAGCGCGCTCAGGCGGGCGAGCACCAGATGGCTCAGCTCGGCTGGACGGGCGACAATGGCGACCCGGACAACTTCCTGCACACCCTGCTCGGCTGCGCCTCGGCACAGAGCGCTTCGGGCTCGAACATCGCCAAGTGGTGCTACAAGCCGTTCGACGACCTCGTCACGAAGGCCAAGGTCACGACGGATCAGGCTGAACGCACCAAGCTCTACGAGCAGGCTCAGGTGATCTTCAAGGAACAGGCTCCCTGGTTCACGGTGGCTCACGCCGTGCAGCTGAAGCCGGTCCGCAAGGAAGTCGTGGACTTCAAGCTCTCGCCGTTCGGCCGTCACACCTTCTACGGCGTGGACATCAAGGGCAAGTAAGCCTTCACACTCAACCTGTGGCGGAGCGGCTCGTTCAGCCGCTCCGCCTTTTTACGTTCAAGCGATGCTCAGATTCATTTTAACCCGCGTCAGCCTGATC
>DASRWK010000302.1:0-10558 GCA_035776715.1 Microvirga sp. | reverse complement strand
CCTGCGCGTCCTCCTGATCAACACCATGAGCCTCCTGACCCGGGATCCAGGCGTTGAGGCTGCCGTCGACGATCTCTACGCGGCTGCAAGCGAGATGGTGAAGGATGCCGCCGCCGGCGTTCATCCCGTGACCAGGAATGTCCGCTGCCTGCGCGGCGCTCTGGTCCGCTTCTCCGAGCGGGTTCCGATCGTGTCCGGCCTGTTGGAGCCCGAGGAGCCCCTGCGCTTCCGCGGCCTGGAGGCAGCCTACGCGGTTCAACTGGAACGGAACGCGGCAGAGGCTGCGGACGAGGAACCTGCCGTCCGATCAGCGGCCTAGGCTCCTGCAAAGACGTTCGGTTCCTACAGGTGCTATCCTAACGTAAGAGCAGGGCATTCTGCGGCGAAGTGGATCCGGTTCGCCGTCAAAAAGCGCGGCAACGCGAAGAGAAGATGAGAGCTGATTCCATGTAAGTGGAAGCCTCTCTAGGGCGCAGATCTCGCCAGCGCTGCGGCCAGATGCGCCGCCAGGGCGGCGTTGTTCTTAACCAGGGCAATGTTCGTGGCCAGACTGCGTCCGCTCGTGCTCCCGAACAGGAACGACAGCAGGAAGGGCGTCACGGCTTTTCCGGCAATGCCACGGCGGCCGGCCTCAGCGACTGCCTCGTCGATGAAATTTTTCATCTCTTGAGCCGGGATCTCATCGGCCTTCGGAACCGGATTGGCCACGAGAACGCCACCGCCGAGGTCGAGCGCCTCCTTGGCCTGGATGAGGTCGGCGATGGCCTCCGGCGTGTCGAGCCGGATGGGAATGGGCAACCCGCTCGTCCGGCTCCAGAAGGCCGGAAACTCGTCGGTCCGGTATCCGACAACCGGCACGCCCCGGGTCTCGAGATATTCCAGGGTTCGCGGCAGATCGAGGATGGCCTTGGCGCCGGCGCAGACGACGGCAACGGGGGTCCGCGCCAGTTCGTCGAGATCGGCCGAGATGTCCATCGTGCTCTCGACTCCCTGATGAACGCCGCCGATCCCGCCGGTGGCGAAGACCCGGATGCGTGCCAGATGTGCGCAGATCATGGTGGCGGCGACCGTCGTCGCGCCATGGCGCTTCGAGGCAACGGCGTAGGGGAGGTCGGCACGGCTGAGTTTCAGCACGTCCTTTGCAGTCCCGAGCCACTCGAGCTCCTCGTCGCTGAGGCCGATCTTGATCCGCCCGGCGATGATGGCAATCGTCGCCGGCACGGCTCCATTCCCCCGCACCAGGGCTTCGACCTCGCGGGCCGTCGCAACATTCTGCGGGTAGGGCATGCCATGGGTGATGATGGTCGATTCCAGGGCCACGATCGGGCCGCCGCGTTCGAGGGTGGATCCAACCTCAGGCGCGACGTCAAGGAAGCGGCCGATCATTGCTTGGCTCATGAGAATTCCCCTTCAGATGTCCGGTCGGAAATCCGCGCCATCGCGGTCTCCAGCAGGACAGGCGAGAGATCCGGACGAACGCTGTGCGGACACTCCACGGTCAATGCCGCAGCGACCGTACCCACTCGCACGGCGTCCGCCAAGGAGCGACCCCTGAGCATGGCGACCAGAGTGCCGGCAATGAGGGCATCCCCGGCTCCGGTCGCATCGACGACCTTGGCCGGAATAGAGGCAACGCTCGTGAACTCCGTGCGATCCACGGCAATCAGCCCGCCTTCGCCGAGGGTCAGGACGACCCTCTCGGCGCCGCATTCGAGCAAGGCGGTCGCGATCGCACGCGGTGAGGCGCCCGAGGGGCCCAGGAAGGCTTGAGGGCCCAGGAAGGCTTGCGCCTCGTCCAGATTGAGGAAGAGGAGCCCGACACCGCTGAGGTCGCGCGGCAGGCGCAGGACTTTCGATGTCGAGACGGCGTCCATCGCGAGCATCCGGGCATTCCGACGAGCCTGATTGAGCAGCTCGTGCAGCGTCGGCGCGGGGAGATTGCAGTCGGCAAAGATCCACGAGGGGGATGTCTCTGGCCAGAGCTGATGCAGGAGGGATGGGGTGAGGCCGTCGAAGATCGCCATATCCGCCAGACCGATAGCGAGATCGCCGTCGGGGCCGAGGATGGCGACATACTCTGCCGTGGCATGGTCCCCGGAGCGGACAAGATGCTGCGTGCCGATGCCCAGCCTCATGAGGTCCGACCGGATTGCATCCCCGTTCTCGTCCTGACCCAGGATCGAGATCAGGGAGGACTTCATCCCGAGGCGTGCGATGTTCTCCGCCACGTTGCGTGCAACGCCGCCGAAGGAGCGCTCGGATGTGGCGGGGTTGGAGGTCCGCAGTCGGACGGTCTCGCGGGTGCGATACTTGCGGTCAACGGTCGCGCCGCCGATGCAGGTCACCTGGATCGCCTCTGGGCTCATGCATGCAGGCCTTTCACCTTGTGACGCTCGTTTGCCGTCCAGATGATAGGCCAGGTCGCAGGACAGAACGCAATCCCGATCTGGATCTCGCCCGCCGACCCGTCGGCTCTTGCACATGCGGCGCGGACCCAAGTGACGGCGCTCCCGACGGCGGCCGAGCGCCTACGTCCTCCCGCTGCCCGAGCAACACACGTGCCTCATCGCGCACGGCGCGATCCGAATGAGAATACGTTCCAAAGACGCATGGCAGACCGATCCCGAACTTACGAAATGCAGCTGATTTGTGGCGTAGGGGTTGGAATTTCGGTCACGTCAGTATAGACAATCGAGGCCAATGTTGTGCCGATAGTCAGATTTCATATTAAATATGAGTGATATCGCATCAACTTAGAGGCAGCGATGATGCTGCTTTATTGATCACGATGAGCATTAGATAATAGCAATAGGGAGTGAGACTCATTTTAAGCTATGGTGGGTGATAAGTCGATTTCAGAGGACTTTCAGCAAGCTCGTTCATGTGTGCTGCGATGGGCTGCTTTTTTTTCCTGTCAGGTGCCCTGCGCAGGGCTTCCGGCCCATGAGCATCGGGTGTGCCGCTTGGGCGGCCCGGTGATGCGACGCCTGTCAATGTCCGCTGCGCCGGGAAGGCGAGATGGAGGCGGCCGTTCGCGAATGAGCAGCGGCTGCCGTGGAGAAGCCGCCTGAGCGCGAAAGAGAACGATCCTCCGGTTCCCGAACGGGCCCGGGAGGAGTGCTCGAATGCAGCGATAGCAACCAGCAAAGGAAACCTAGGATGACGGACGAAATCAACTTTCTGAAAAGACGGATGATGATCGGCACGATGAGCCGGCGGGATTTCCTCGGACGCGCCATGGCTGCCGGCGTGACGCTTTCCGCAGCCAGTGCATTGTTTGCTTCATCCGCCAGCGCGCAGGAGCCCAAGAAGGGCGGTCACCTGAAGCTTGGTCTCAAGGGAGGGGCTTCGACCGACTCTCTCGATCCGGCGACCTATACAAGCTCGGTGATGTTCGTGGCCGGACGCACATGGGGGGACACGCTGGTCGAGACGCATCCGACCACGGGCGCGCCGGTGCCGAGCCTGGCGGAATCGTGGGAGCCGTCCGCCGATGCGACGGTCTGGACGTTCAAGATCCGCAAGGACGTGAAGTTTCACAACGGCAACGCGATGAAGGTCGAGGACGTCGTCGCAACCCTGAAGCGACACTCGGACGAGGCGTCCAAGTCCGGCGCTCTCGGTCTCCTGAGCTCGATCACGGGCATTGAAAGCAAGGGTGACGATCTCGTCATCACGCTGAAGGAGGCGAATGCCGACCTGCCGCTGATCCTCAGCGATTACCACCTTCTCATCCAGCCGAATGGCGGCCTCGACGATCCCTCCGCTCCCATCGGAACCGGCCCGTACAAGCTCACGAACTTCCAGCCCGGCGTGCGCCTCACCTTCGAGAGGAACAGGGATGACTGGCGCTCCGATCGCGGGCATGTCGACAGCGTCGAGATCATCGTGATGAACGATGCTACGGCGCGGGTCGCGGCTCTGTCCTCAGGCCAGGTCCACCTCATCAACTCCATCGACGCGAAAACCGTCGGACTGATGAAGCGCGCGCCAAGGGTGGAAGTTCTCAATACCCCGGGCAAGGGCTTCTACAGCTTCCTGATGCATTGCGACACTGCGCCCTTCGACAACAACGATCTCCGACTGGCGTTGAAATATGCGATCGACCGCGAGGCCATGCTGAAGCAGGTCGTGGGCGGATACGGCACGATCGGAAACGATTATCCCGTGAACGAGAACTACGCCCTCGCCCCGGAGGGGATCGAGCAGCGAGCCTACGATCCCGACAAGGCTGCTTTCCACTTCAAGAAATCCGGTCACAGCGGACCGGTTGTCCTGCGCACGGCAGAATCGGCCTTCCCCGGCGCAGTGGATGCGGCCGTTCTGTTTCAGCAGAACGCGAAAAAGGCCGGCATCCAGATCGATGTGAAAAGAGAGCCTGACGACGGGTACTGGTCGAACGTTTGGAACGTGCAGCCCTTCTGCGCCTCCTATTGGGGCGCCCGGCCGACACAGGATCTGCGTTATTCCACATCCTATGCCTCCAATGCCGAATGGAACGATACCCGGTTCAAGCGGCCGGACTTCGACAAGCTGATGCTGCAGGCCCGCTCCGAGCTCGACGAGACCAAGCGGAAGGAAATCTACAGGCAGATGGCTGTCATGGTGCGTGACGAAGGCGGTTTGATCCTGCCGGTCTTCAACGACTTCCTGAACGCCACATCCAAGTCCCTGAAGGGTTTCGTGCACGACATCGGCAACGATCTGTCGAACGGCTATGTCGCGAGCCGCGTCTGGCTGGATGCCTGATCCTTCGACGCCCCGCCAACGTGTCGGGATCGTGTCACCGCCGCGATCCCGACGGCAACAACCATGTAATGCTTTCATGATCCATGCACACAAGGTCAGCTTCCGGCCCGGCCGGAAGCTGGCGCAGAGATTTCCGCTGCTATGGACAATCGTCCAGCGGCTGCTGCTGAGCATCGTCCTGCTCTTTGCCGTGTCGATCGTCATTTTCGGCGGAGTGGAGGCGCTTCCGGGCGATTTCGCGACGACGTATCTGGGCCAGTCCGCCACGCCTCAGGCAATCGCCAATATCCGGGCGGAGCTGGGGATCGACAGGCCGATCACCACTCGCTATCTCGAATGGCTCGGAGGCGTGCTGACCGGAGATTTCGGGACGTCCTGGGCGAACCGGAACTCCGTGACGGAGCAGATCGCACAGAGGCTGGGCAATTCGCTGTTTCTCGCCTTTTTCGCAGCGATCATTTCCGTACCTCTCGCGGTCGGTCTCGGCATGGTGGCGGTGCTCTTCCGCAACCGTCTTCCGGATCGCATCATCAACGTCGCGTCGTTGGCCGCGATCTCGCTGCCGGAATTCTTCGTCGGTTACCTGCTGATCATGTGGCTTTCCGTCCAAACCGGAATCGCCGTTTTTCCAGCGACCGTCTACGAAGGAATGAGCTTTCTCGACCGGCTCTCCGCGATCGCGTTGCCGACCGCCACACTGGTCCTTGTCGTGCTCGCTCACATGATGCGCATGACCCGGGCAGCGATCATCAACGTCATGTCGTCGCCCTATATTGAAACGGCGGAGCTCAAGGGACTCGGAGGCCTGCGGATCATCGCCAAGCATGCTGCGCCCAACGCGCTGGCTCCCGTCATCAATGTCGTTGCCCTGAACCTCGCCTATCTCATCGTGGGCGTGGTGGTCGTCGAGGTCGTCTTCGTCTATCCGGGCATGGGACAGTACATGGTCGATGCCGTTTCCGTGCGCGACATGCCGGTGGTGCAGGCCTGCGGATTCATTTTTGCCGCCATCTACATCCTTCTCAACATGACGGCCGACATTCTCGCAATCATAGCCAATCCCCGCCTGAGACATCCGCGATGAACCTGAGACAAGCTCCTCTCAGCGCCTGGATCGGCATGGCGGGCATTGCGCTCGCGCTGGTCTGCGCCGTCTTCGCGCCCTGGATCGCGCCCTATGGAGAGGGCGAGATCGTCGGCGATATCTGGCTTCCCATGGGTGGCGAGTATTGGCTCGGGACCGACAATCTCGGGCGGGATCTGCTTTCCCGCATGATCTATGGCGCCCGAACGACCATTCTGGTGTCTCTCACGGCAACCGTCCTCTCCTTTGCGATCGGGATGTTCCTCAGCTTCATGGCCGTGGTCAGAGGGGGAGGCGTGGACCAAGCCCTGTCCCGTCTCAACGACCTGATGATGGCCGTTCCGACGCTGATCTTCGCACTCGTCGTGCTCGCGGTGCTGCCGCAGGAAACCTGGATCCTCATCCTCGTCATGGCGGTCCTCGATTCGACGCGGGTGTTCCGCATCGGCCGGGCGGTGGCGCTCGACGTGGCCGTGATGGACTTCGTCGAGGCGGCCCGGTTGCGGGGGGAGGGCAAGCTCTGGATCGTCTTTCGGGAGATCCTGCCCAATACGGTTTCGACGCTGCTGGCGGAGTTCGGCCTTCGCTTCGCTTTCGCCATCCTCTTCCTGTCGACGCTTTCATTCCTCGGCCTCGGCATCCAGCCGCCGACGGCCGATTGGGGCGGCATGGTGAAGGACAACAAGGATGGCATCATCTTCGGAGTCTCGGCTTCGCTCATTCCCGGCGCGGCGATCGCGCTTCTGGCCATCTGCATCAATCTCGTCGTGGACTGGCTGATGAAACGGACATCTTCGATCAAGGGAGGGCGCGGCGATGCCTGAACTGCTATCCGTTCGAAACCTGAAGATCGAGGCAACCGCCTATCCTCCCGGCGAAGCGCCGAGGGACGTGACCCTTGTGGAAGGCGTCTCGTTCGATCTGGCGAAGGGGAAGGTTCTGGGCCTGATTGGCGAGTCCGGAGCTGGCAAATCCACCATTGGGCTTGCCGCCCTGGCCTATGGACGCGGCGGCGTGCGCATCACGGGAGGAGAGATCCTCCTCAATGGGGTGGATATTCTCAAGCTGGGACGCAGCGGCATCCGTAAGATCCGGGGCTCGAAGGTCTGTTACGTGGCCCAATCGGCGGCGGCGGCCTTCAACCCGGCCCAGCGTCTCGGCGAGCAGGTGATCGAGGCAACGCTTCGGCACGGGATCATGAGCCGGGCGGAAGCGGAAAAACGGGCGGTTTACCTGTTCCGTGTCCTTGGGCTTCCGGATCCCGAATCCTTCGGACGACGCTTTCCCCACCAGGTGTCCGGTGGGCAGCTCCAGCGTGCGATGACCGCCATGGCGCTCTGTCCCAATCCTGAACTGATCGTATTCGACGAGCCCACGACGGCTCTCGATGTCACGACGCAGATCGACGTTCTTGCCGCGATCAAGCACGCGATCGAACAGACGAAGACGGCGGCTCTGTACATCACCCACGACCTCGCAGTGGTCGCGCAGGTGTCGGACGACATCATGGTTCTGCGGCAGGGCAGGACCGTCGAGTACGGCTCCGTGAGGCAGATCATCGAGGCGCCGCGGGCGGAGTACACCCGGGCCCTGGTCAACGTGAGCAAGAGAAGCCGCGAGGCGGCTGCCGATCAATCAGGCAGCCTGCTGAAGGTGGAGAATGTCAGCGCCCGTTACCCGAACGGTTTCGACGTGCTCCATGACATATCCCTGCATGTGCCCGAAGGGCAGACCTTGGCGATCGTCGGAGAATCCGGCTCGGGAAAATCGACGCTGGCCCGCGTCATCACCGGCCTCCTGCCGCCGAGCGAGGGCCGTATCGCATTCGCCGGTCAGCCTCTCACCCCAGCGCTCAGGAA
Organism: Microvirga sp.; assembly: GCA_035776715.1. Classification (GTDB taxonomy): domain Bacteria; phylum Pseudomonadota; class Alphaproteobacteria; order Rhizobiales; family Beijerinckiaceae; genus Microvirga. The sequence goes on along the minus strand of DASRWK010000302.1, from coordinate 2,866 downwards.
CCGCTCCAAGGACGAACTCCGGCGCATTCAGCTCATCTATCAAATGGCCGACACGGCCATGAACCCGCGTCAGACCGTGCGCGAGATCATCGGCCGTCCGCTCACGTTCTACTTCGGCCTTCGCGGCGCGGCGAAGACCGCTCGCATCAGGGAGTTGCTCGACCAGATCGAGATGGGCGGCGGCTTCATGGATCGATATCCGGCGGAGCTTTCAGGCGGCCAGAAGCAGCGCGTGGCCATTGCGCGGGCTCTTGCGGCCAAGCCCGAACTCATTCTCTGCGACGAGCCGACATCGGCACTCGATCCGCTGGTGGCGCAGGGCATCCTCGACCTGCTCATGAGACTTCAGGAGGAGACCGCCGTCTCCTACGTCTTCATCACCCACGATATCGACATCGTACGCGCAATTGCCGACTCGGTCGCCGTCATGCATCGCGGGCGCGTCGTGCGCTCTGGCCCCAGGTCAAAGGTCCTTTCGCCGCCCTTCGACGACTATACCGACCTGCTCCTCAAATCCGTGCCGGAGATGGAGGTCGGCTGGCTCGAACGCGTGCTGGAAACCCGCCGCATGGAAAGCGCCGGGCATTAGCCGCTGTTTCCCAGGGGCCGCTGCTCTTGCGGGAGCGGCCTCGCAGATTGAAAGTCCGTCCGGGCGGATGCCCGGTCGAAACGCCGTTCATGACAACGATGAGATTGATCCCATGGCAGAACGTACATTCACCGTCATCGAGAACGAATGGATCACGCTCGCGGACGGCACGCGTCTCGCCGCCCGTATCTGGATGCCCGACGGGGCCCGGGCCGCTCCTGTTCCAGCCGTGCTCGAATATCTTCCATACCGCAAGCGCGATGGAACGGCGCCGCGCGACGAGTCCACCTATCCCTCGTTCGCCGAAGCCGGCATTGCCGGTATCCGCGTGGATATTCGCGGCTCCGGCGAATCCGATGGCGTGAGCGACGGCGAGTACACGCCGCGGGAGCTTTCCGATGCCTGCGAGGTGATCGCCTGGATCGCCGCACAGCCCTGGTCCAATGGTTCTGTCGGCATGATGGGTATCTCCTGGGGCGGCTTCAATGCCCTTCAGGTCGCCGCCCTCCGGCCGGCGGCTCTCAAGGCGGTGATCTCGATCGCTTCCACGGTCGATCGCTACAACGACGACATTCACTACAAGAACGGCTGTCAGCTCAGCGCGCAACTGTCCTGGGCGGGCACGATGTTCGCCTATCTGTCGCGACCGCCGGATCCGGCCCTCGTGGGCGACCGCTGGAAGGAAATGTGGCTCGACCGCTTGGAGAACGAGCCGTTTCTGATGGCCGAATGGCTTTCGCATCAGCGCCGCGACGAATTCTGGCAGCACGGCTCGATCTGCGAGGACTTCTCCGCCGTCCAGGTGCCGGCGCTCGTCATCGCCGGCTGGGCCGATGGTTACCGCAACACGCCGCTCGCCGCCGTCGAGGGCATGCCGGAGAATGCCAAGGCGCTGATCGGACCATGGGTTCACAAGTACCCGCACTTTGCCTGGCCCAAGCCACGCCACGACTTCATCGGCGAGGCCATCGCCTGGTGGAACCGGTGGCTGCGGGAGGAGCCGAACGGTGTCGAGGAGCTCCCGCAGGTTCGCGCCTATATCCTGGACGGACCCAAGCCCATGCTGCCTCGCTACGAGGATCCCGGATTCTGGATCGCCAAGGAGCGTTGGCAGGAACCGGAATTCCTGTCTCTCTCCGTGGACGCCGCCGGGGTGCTGCGGGAAGGCGCGGCAGGGACGCAGGCAGGGTCCAGGCCGGTTTTCATCAAGTCGCCGCTCGACACGGGGACGGTGTCCGGCGAGTTCTTCACCCTCAAGCCGGATGCGGAGCTCCCCGGCGACCAGCGCATGGACGATGCCGGTTCGCTAGTGATCGAAACCGCTCCCCTTGAGGAGGCGCTCGATCTGCTTGGCCGGCCGGTCCTTGTCGCGACAGTGTCCTGCGACGAGGATTGGGCCAATCTCTGTGCGCGGCTGGTGGACGTTCATCCGGACGGATCGGCGACGCGCATCTGCTTCGGTGTTCTCAACCTCGCTCACCGGGAGGGCAACGCTCGACCGAAGCCGATGGAGCAGGGCCAGCCCACCCAGATCCGCATCGTGCTCGATGCCTGCGGCTATCGCATCAACAAGGGCCACCGGCTTCGCCTGTCGCTCTCGACGGCCTATTGGCCGATGATCCTTCCGCCGCCTTTCGACGCCGGCGTCACTGTCGATCTGGCGAGCCTTGGACTTCTCCTGCCAAAGCTCGGCGCGCATGACGCCGTTTCGGTGAAACAGCCCGACGATCCGGATCCGCTGCCAAAATACGTCACGCACGAGCCGGGCCGCACGGAGCGGACGGTCACACGCAATCTCACGGAAGACCGAACCGAGTATCGAATCTTCGAAGACACCGGCATGAGCGAGCACCCTGAAACAGGTTTGGCGACACGGCAGGTGCGCGACGAGCTCTGGTCGATTTGCCCCCGCGATCCCTTGTCCATGACCGGGGCCTCCGTCTGGACCTGCGAGATGGAGCGGTCCGGATGGGCTATTCGCACGGTGGCGACGACGAAGATGCGCTGCACCGCCAGGGAATGGCTGGTCAGCGGCCATCTGGTCGCTTTCGAAGGTGGGGAGCAAGTCTTCGAGAAGACCTACGAACAGGCGATTGCGCGCGATTTCATGTAGCCATGGAACGATGAAACCGATAGGGCGTGCCGACGTTGCCGGGCAGCCCATCGAGCAACGAAGCGGGAGGGCTCCTTCGACGGTGCCGCACATTCCCGCTTCGTCGCGTCTCGGAGTTCCAATGATCGAGCTTCTCACCATCTTGCGCCGAGTTTTCGTTCTGC
>DASRWK010000301.1:0-3119 GCA_035776715.1 Microvirga sp. | reverse complement strand
CCAGATCAGCGGCAGCCAGAAGGCGAGGCCCTCGTATTCGTTGCCAAATCCGAACATGCTCCGTTCTCCTATTCCGCAGGTTGCGCCCGGTGGCCGGGCCTGCCCTCGATACCTTCATCCGGCACGGAGAACGGACGCTTCGGCTTCTTGCCGAGATCGTCGCCGCGGATGTCCTCGAGCGGATCGGGCCCGCGTCGCAGGAGCTTCGCGAGATAATAGGAGCCGAACCCGAAGACGAAGGCGTAGACGACGAGGAAGATGGCGAGCGATGTCGCGACGGCGCCCGCCGCCACGGGCGATACGGCGTCGGCCGTGCGCAGATGACCGTAGACCACGAAGGGCTGGCGACCGATTTCTGCCGTGAACCAGCCGAAGAGCACCGCCCCGAAGCCGGACGGCGTCATCAGCATCGTGGCGGTGAGGAATGTCCGGTTGGTAAAGAGCGTCCCCTTCCAGCGCAGATACAGACTCCACAATCCGATGCCGAGCATCGCGAAACCCAACCCCACCATGATGCGGAAGGAGAAGAATACAGGCCATACGGGCGGGCGGTCCTCGCGCGGCACCTCCTTGAGCCCCGGCACCTCTCCATCGAACGCATGAGTGAGAACCCAGCTGCCGATCTTCGGGATGCCGATTTCGTAATGGTTCGTTTCCGCCGCCTCGTCGGGAATGGCGAAGAGGCGAAGCGGCATGTTGGACATGCGCTCCCAGTTGCCCTCGATCGCCGCGAGTTTGGTAGGCTGGTACTTGAGAACGCCCAGACCATGCAGATCGCCGATCACGATCTGGACCGGCACGAAGATGGCGGCGAACCACAAGGCCATGGACAGGGAGCGGCGCGAGGCCGCGAGCTTCGCCTCCGGTGCATCGTGCGGATGGCGCAGAAGCATCCAGGCGGACATGCCCGCCACCGCGAAGGCCGTGGTGATATAGCAGCCCATCACCATGTGCGCGTAGCGCAAGGGGAAGGACGGATTGAAGACAGCCTTGAACCAATCGACCGGCACCGCCTTGCCGTTCTCGATGACGAAGCCGTCCGGCGTCTGCATCCAGGAATTGGCGGAGAGAATCCAGAACGCGGAAATGAGCGTGCCCAAGGCCACCATGCAGGTAGCGAAGAAGTGGAGCCGATCGCCGACTCTCTCCCAGCCGAACAACATGATGCCCAGGAAGGCCGCCTCCAGGAAGAAGGCCGTAATCACCTCATAGGCGATGATCGGCCCCAGGACGTTGCCCGTGAACTCGGAGAAGCGGGACCAGTTCGTGCCGAACTGATAGCTCATCACGATGCCCGAGACGACACCGAGGCCGAAGGACACGGCGAAGACTTTCACCCAGAAGCGGAAGAGATTGCGGTAGAGCGGATTGCCCGTGCGAAGCCAGTTGAATTCCAGCGCGGCGAGCCAGCTCGCGAGGCCGATGGTAAAAGCCGGGAAGATGATGTGGAACGCAACCGTGAACGCAAACTGGATGCGTGACAGCATCAGGGCATCGAGTTCCATACCGCTTCCCCTTGAACGTCCTGTCCTGGCTTTTAGGGCGCGGGCGGCGTGAAACCAGAGGCGGTGGTGCTATGAGTACTGCCGATCTGGAATGAATTCTGAACGAAGCGGCCGCCAGCCGGTGCTGAGGCGCTGCAGGGCCTCGAGCTCGACCGGGTCGTGGCTGCAGAAGATCCGCACGCTGCTCGAGCGGTCGTTCGCCAGAATCCGCAACCGGTCCTGGTTTCGAAGGCGCATGCTCCGGTTCTCCTCCATCATCCTCTGGTAAGCGAGGAGCCCCGGCGTGCACGACGGCTCCGCGTCCATCTCATGACGATGGAAATAGGCATCGCCCGCGTTGAGAAGCCATCCCTCGGGCGTGTCGATGGCAATGCCCGCATGCCCCATCGTGTGGCCGGGCAGCGGAACCATCAGGATCTCGGGCGGCAGGCCGTCGAGGTCTCGCACGGAATTGAAGCCGAACCAGCTCTCTCCGGACGGATCGTAGAAGCGCCAGTCGCGCACCCCGTCCCATTGCTCGGGGCGGTAGCGCCGGCGATGGATGAAGCCTTGGCGCACCTCCGCCTCCTCGACCTCGGCGCGCAGCACATGAACCGTGGCCTCAGGGAAATCCTCCAATCCGCCCGCGTGATCGAAATCGAGATGAGTGAGAACGATGTGGCGCACGTCCCGGGGCGAGAAACCGAGGCTCTTCACCTGACCCAGGGCCGTGTAACGGTGCTCGAGCTGGATCCGGTTCACATGGACGAACAGGGGGCTGATCCGCCCATAGGGATCCTCCACATCGCGCGAGCCGAAGCCGGTGTCGACGAGTACGAGCCCGTGACGGTCGGTCTCGACCAGCAGGCAATGACATACCAGCTGTCCGGTGACCCCGCGGCTCACCCCGTCCCAAAGCCTTCCTCCCACGGGACACATGCAGCCGCAATTGAGATGATGAATGCGCATGGGAGGCCTCGCTGAACCGGACGGAGCGACACCCTAACGCCTCAGATCAGGAAAATGTTCGAGATTACGGAGGACCCCGGCTCCTATCGGGGACAGGCGAAAGGTGGGAAGGTGCTTGCCGTCCCTGCATTCATGGCGGCCACGACCATCATATTCGCAAGCGCCAATTCCTCCTCGGAGCGAGGACAGACATCGGCTTTGGCCGTGCATCCGGATGCAAGAAAGGCTTCGTGCCTGCCGAGAAACTCCTGTCCCAGCCCCTTTCCCTTCGTATGCGCAAGGGCCGCGTCCCAGGCTTTCTTGTAGCGGATGCATTTCACCTCGACCCAGCTCGATTCCTGCGCGACGGCCGATACCGCCCCGATGGGGATCGTCGCGAGAGCAGCGATTGCTTTCATCAAACGGTTCATCTCGAATGCCGTCCCGGTGAGTGCATGCGATGGAACACGCGAGACGTTTCAGGTCAAGGCGATCGGGAACCGCTCCTAGCGCCGTTTCCCTCCTCGTGGGGAGGAGGATTCGAACGTGAGATGACCCGGATTGTTCAGGCCCTCGCCTCGGGCCGGCTCCTGGCCTGCTTACGGCCCGTCGGCGAGCGGCGGCTCTTGGCCCGCTTTTCCGCCTGTTTCTCGACCTCGCGGGAGAGCCGCTCCTGCAGCAGGCCCA
>DASRWK010000300.1:0-3504 GCA_035776715.1 Microvirga sp. | reverse complement strand
GGAGTGGATCCTTGGCGGAGCGACCCGCAACACCCTTTCGACCTCGGAAATACCTATTCTGATGGCTCATTGAGCAAGGGAACAACCTAGGCCGTTCAGACACTTACCGCCCTGCAGCCCATGGACTGCTTCGGCGGCCCGGTGTTGTAAACGCAGGTACTCTGTTGTATGGCATTGCCGCGCCTTGATCGCGTGCTCCTTCTTCTCGAGCGCTTGCGCGAGGCGTGACATCGTTCTGAGACGGTAATCTCGCAGCGTCCGGGTTCTCGGGTTCGCAGCACGCCTGTCGGCTTGCGCCATGCTTCCGACCGCGGCTGGCTTGCCATGATTTCGCACCGAAGCCTCGCTACGGGCCCCCTCCCGATGTCCATTTTGCCTCTAAGAATGGAATTCTGCGGATGAATGCTCCCGCGCCGAAAGTCTCGTTCGTGTCCCTGGGCTGCCCGAAGGCCCTGGTCGATTCCGAGCGCATCATCACGCAGTTGCGCGCTCAAGGTTACCAGCTGACCAAGGAGCATGACGGGGCCGACGTGGTCATCGTCAACACCTGCGGCTTCCTGGACAGCGCCAAGGCCGAATCTCTGGAAGCCATCGGCGAGGCGATGGCGGAAAACGGCAAGGTCATCGTGACCGGCTGCATGGGAGCCGAGCCCGAGCAGATCCGCGAGCACTTCCCGAACGTTCTCGCGATCACAGGGCCGCAGGCCTACGAATCCGTCGTGTCGGCCGTTCACCAGGCCGCGCCTCCCGCGCACGATCCCTTCGTTGACCTCGTGCCGCCGCAAGGCGTGAAGCTGACGCCGCGCCACTACGCCTATCTCAAGATCTCCGAAGGCTGCAACAATCGCTGCACCTTCTGCATCATCCCGAAGCTGCGCGGGGACCTGGTCAGCCGCCCCATCGGGGACGTTCTGCGCGAGGCCGAGAGGCTGGCAAAGGCCGGCGTGAAGGAACTGCTGGTGATCTCGCAGGACACCAGCGCCTACGGCCTCGACATCAAGTATCAGCCGAGCCTCTGGAAGGATCGCGAGGTTCGCACGCGCTTCTACGAACTCGGCCGGGAGCTGGGCGAGCTCGGCATGTGGGTGCGCATGCACTACGTCTACCCGTATCCCCACGTGGACGAGATCATTCCGCTCATGGCGGAGGGCAAGATCCTTCCCTACCTCGACATCCCGTTCCAGCATGCCTCGCCGAGCGTGCTCAAGGCCATGCGCCGCCCCGGCAATCAGGAGAAGACCCTGGACAGGATCAGGAAATGGCGTGAGATCTGCCCGGATCTGGCGATGCGCTCCACTTTCATCGTCGGCTTCCCCGGCGAGACCGAGGAGGATGTGGACTTTCTGATGCAGTGGCTGCAGGAGGCAAAGATCGACCGTGCCGGCTGCTTCCAGTACGAGCCCGTGCAGGGCGCACCCGCCAACGACATCCCGGGCGCCATTCCCGACGAGGTGAAGGAAGAGCGCTGGCACCGCTTCATGCAGACGCAGCAGAAGGTCAGCGCCGGGCTGCTGAAGGGCCGGGTCGGCAAGACGCTGCCGGTGATCATCGACGAGCAGGGCGCGACCGTCGCCACGGGACGCACGAAGTACGACGCTCCGGAGATCGACGGCGTGGTCTACGTGGCCTCCAGGACCCCACTGAAGCCGGGCGAGATCGTCGACGTGAGGATTGAGAGTTCGGACGAGTACGATCTGCACGGGACGGCCGTTTGAGGCGTCGTTCGACGCAACCAACCCCGCGTCATCATCACCGGCCCCGTGCCGGTGATCTCGTTCACGAAAGTCGCGTCGCTTCTCTGATCGAGACGGCCGGGACAAGCCCGGCCGTGATAAAGGAGCGACCTCCTATCCGGCGATCCGGTCGCTGCCGATGAGATGAACTCCGGCTCTTCTCAGGTCCTGCCGAGCCTTCTCAAGCGATCCATTGGTATCGATAGCCCGCGAGGCGTCCTCGATCAGAAACGTCTCGAAACCCGCGGCGGCTGCATCGATGGCGGTCCAGGCGACACAGAAGTCCGTGGCGAGACCGGCGCAGAAAACGCGCTTGAAACCCCGCTCCTTGAGATAGCTCTCGAGGCCCGTTGAGGTTTCGCGGTCCGCTTCCTTGAATCCCGAATAGCTGTCGATACCCGCATTGTAGCCTTTGCGGATCATGAGCTGCGCGTGCGGAATGTGGAGATCGCGGGATATCTCTGCTCCTGCTGTGCCCTGGACGCAATGATCCGGCCAAAGTACCTGCGGCCCATAGGACAGCTCGATCACTTCGAAGGGCGCCTTGCCGGGATGGCTGGAAGCGAAGGAAGCGTGTCCCCGCGGGTGCCAATCCTGTGTGAGCACGACATTCCGAAAGGTCTTGGCCAGCCGGTTGATCGGCCCGATCACCGCATCCCCATCCGGAACGGCAAGCGCCCCGCCGGGCAGAAAGTCGTATTGGACGTCGACCACGATCAGGACGTCGGAGTCGTTCAGAGGGATCGCTTCCTGTTCAGCCATTCGCAGCCTCCGCCTCCTCATGTGCGGGAATTATAGGTTGCCTCAATGAAAAAGGCAGCCAAGCGATTGGCTGCCTTTCATAAATCGGTTCGGGATGCCCGCTTATTGCGGGATCTTGTCCTCGATGCCCTTCACGTAGAAGTTCATGCCGAGAACCTGCTCGTCGGAAAGCGCGCCGTTGCCCTTGCACTCGATTTCCTTGCCGTCCTGGCCATAGACCGGGCACTTGAAGGGATTGAGCTGGCCGGACTTGATCGCAGCCTCGGTTTCCTCGGCCATCTTCTTCACGTCGTCGGGCATGTTCTTATAGGGCGCCATGACGACCATGTGCTCGGCCAGGCCGCCCCAGGTATCCTCCGACTTCCAGGTGCCGTCCAGAACGGCCTTGGCGCGGGCGATGTAATAATCGGACCAATCGTCGATGATAGCGGTCAGCTGAGCCTTCGGAGCGAAGCGCTCCATGTCCGAAGCCTGGCCGAAACCGAACTTGCCGCGTGCCTCGGCCGCCTGGATCGGAGCCGGGCTGTCCGTGTGCTGGGCGAGCATGTCCACGCCCTGGTCGAGCAGAGCTTTGGCGGCATCGCCTTCCTTCGCGGGGTCGTACCAGGTGTTGGCCCACACCACCTTGATCTTCACATCCGGGTTCACCGACTGCGCGCCGAGATAGAAGGCATTGATGCCTGCGATCACTTCCGGGATCGGGAAGGCGCCGACATAGCCGATTACGCCGGATTTGGTCATCTTTCCGGCGATCTGCCCGATGATGTAGCGGCCCTCGTGGAACTTCGCGGCATAGGTCGCGAGGTTGTCGGCGCGCTTGTAGCCGGTGGCGTGCTCGAACTTCACGTTGGGGTACTTCTTCGCGACCTTCAGGGTCGGCTCCATGAAGCCGAAGGAGGTCGTGAAGATGAGGCCGTGGCCCGTGCGGGCGAGCTGCTCGATGGCGCGCTCGGAATCGGCCTCCGGCACGCTCTCCACGAAGGTGGTCTCGACCCGGTTGCCGAACTCC
>DASRWK010000299.1:0-2575 GCA_035776715.1 Microvirga sp. | reverse complement strand
CGAGAACCACGGCCGGAAATTCGCCGTGGTGATCAACGAGTTCGGCGAGCTCGGCGTGGACAACGACCTCGTCGTCGATGCCGACGAGGAAGTCTTTGAGATGAACAACGGCTGCATCTGCTGCACCGTGCGCGGCGACCTGATCCGCATCCTCGACGGTCTGATGAAGCGCAAGGGAAAGTTCGACGCCATCATCGTCGAGACCACCGGCCTTGCCGACCCGGCTCCCGTCGCCCAGACCTTCTTCATGGATCAGGACGTGTCCGACACCGCCCGTCTCGACGCGGTGGTCACGGTGGCCGACGCCAAGTGGCTGTCCGACCGCCTGAAGGACGCCCCCGAGGCCAAGAACCAGATCGCCTTCGCCGACGTGATCATCCTCAACAAGATCGATCTCGTGACGCCCGAGCAGCTCGACGAGGTCGAGGCGCGCATCCGCGCCATCAATCCCTACGCCAAGCTGCACCGTACGCAGAACGCGGCCGTGCCGCTGGACGAGGTGCTCGACCGCAAGGCCTTCGATCTCGACCGCATCATTGAGCTCGAGCCCGACTTCCTGGAGGAAGGCCATCACCATCACCACGACGAGGAGATGCAGTCCGTCTCGGTCGCCATCGACGGCGAGGTCGATCCCGAGAAGTTCATGCCATGGATCTCGAACCTGACCCAGGTCGAGGGGCCGAACATCCTGCGCTGCAAGGGCATCGTGGCCTTCCCGAACGAGCCAAAGCGCTTCGTCTTCCAGGGTGTGCACATGATCCTCGACGGCGACGTGCAGGGCGAGTGGAAGCCCGGCGAGAAGCACACCTCCAAGGTGGTCTTCATCGGCCGGAACCTGAACGAGAAGGCGATCCGCGAGGGCTTCCTGGCCTGCGCGGCCTGACGCATCTCATTCCAGGGGCAGGCCTCCTGCTCCTGGAACAGGAGATTTTCTCGCCGCAGGAAGCCGGCCCTCGCGAGGCAGTTCTGGACAGTGGCCTTCACCTGCCGCCGCCATTCCACGGTCGCGTTCCTGCCGCTCCGGTAAATCGGCCGGGCGTCCCATTCGCAGGTCGCCCTGTGCGCCGTTCTCGGGTCGGAGGCGACGGCCTCTCCTTAAGCGGGAAACCCGCCCCGCGTCCGTGCGGATGCCCCCATCGAGCCGAGCGCTGTCATGGCAAAAGCAATCAAGGTCATAATTCGCATGCCGGACCTCCCGATCCTAAAGAATTCAAGGATGGGGCGGGCTTCGGGCCGCGGCTATCGCCCATGCGGCTTACCCCTGAGGCTCGGTTGCGGATCATGACCACGTAGCTTTCCGGACCTCGCCTTGCCTTTCCGCCCCGCAACCATGCTATGGGGAACCTAGCTGAAGGGATCACTTCGATGAGTACTGGAACCGCTCCATCCTTGACCCAAAGCGTCGCGCCCGTGACGGCGGGGGCGCATGTCACCGCCATCGGCTGGCTGAAAGGCACCGCCGCATTCGGTCTGGGCGACGGCGGAGTGCTGCTCGTGAGGGACGGCGAGACCCATCGGGTTGAAGTCCATCCCGATGCCGGCGTTCTGGTGGGAGCAAGCGACGGCGAGCGCTTCGTGACCGGCGGCGACGACGGCCGCGTGGCCGTGACGGGGCCGGACGGCTCCACCAGGACTCTGGCGGAGACCAAGGGCGCATGGATCGACTCGCTGGCGCTCAGCGCCCATGGAGCCTTCGCCTATGCCGCGGGCAAACGTGTCTTCGCCCGGGACGACAAGGGCCGCGAGAAGACGCTGGAAGTGCCCACCACCGCCCGTGGCCTCGCCTTCGCGCCCAAGGGCTATCGCCTGGCCATCTCGCATTACAACGGAGCGACCCTGTGGTTCCCCAATGTGGAGGCGAAACCCGAATCGCTCGAGTGGAAGGGCTCGCATCTGGACGTGACCTGGTCGCCGGACGCCCGTTTCGTGGTGACCTCCATGCAGGAGAACGCGCTCCACGGCTGGCGGCTCATCCCCGACAAGGGCCACATGCGCATGAGCGGCTATCCGTCGAAGACGCGCTCCTTCTCCTGGTCCCATGACGGCAAGTGGCTGGCCACGTCCGGCGCGGACGCCGCCATCATCTGGCCCTTTGAGTCGAAGGAGGGCCCCATGGGCAAGGCGCCGCGCGAATGCGGCGTGCGGCCTGCGAAGGTCAGCCGCGTGGCGTTCCACCCCAACACTCTTGTGCTGGCGGTCGCCTACGAGGACGGCTGCATCCTGCTCATCCGCCTCGCCGACGCCTCCGAGCTTCTGGCGCGCCCCGCAGTGCAGGACAGCGGAGTCACGGCCCTGGCCTGGGACAAGGGCGGCAAGCGCCTCGCATTCGGCTGCGAGGACGGCCAGGCCGGCATTCTGACCCTGCCATGAGGTCGCCAGTGGCTCTGTTCGGCGCTTTCCTGAGAGGCACGTTCGGCCTTCCGAAACCCAACCGGGAGGCCGTCGAGCGCGTGAAGGAGATGGCGCGCGCGGCGCTTCGCACCTCTCCCGAGACGGCCCTCGCCGTCAACGAAATCGCCTGCAACGATCCCGGCTGCCCCGGCATCGAAACGGTGATCCTGGTGATGGAGCCCGG
>DASRWK010000298.1:0-5191 GCA_035776715.1 Microvirga sp. | reverse complement strand
CCTGAGGCTTCTCGGGGGAGGGTGCTTGCAGGAAGTTCGCCATCATCTCCTGGAGCGGATGAAGGGCAGGCTTCTCAGGCTCTGGAGCCTTCAGCCATCCGGTCCAGAACTCGGCCCATGGATTGCCTGTCTGCGTCCTGGGTTTCTCGTCCGTGCCGGACGGTGTGAGGGTTTGGTCGGCCTGCGACTGCGCCGCCATCCACTGAGACAATCCGCCCGCAAGAAGGCCGGCGTAAAGCGGCAGGATCTGCTGCATGGTCTCGACGCCGATGCCGGCGAAATCGGCTGCCTGATGGGCTACGCGGCGGCTTGCCTCGTCCGAACCGAAGAGTTGGTCGAGCAGGCGCCTGCCCTCCTGCTGGGCCTGCGAGGAGAAGGAGCGTCCCGCCATCTGCCAGAACTGCTGATACCCGCCGCTCATCAGCGATTGCACAAAACGGTTGGGATCCTGGCCCATGGCGTGCTGCAGGCCCATGACGAAGGCCGGCATGAGGGCCGCCATGGCTCGCTGCTGCTGCTCGCCCGAGAGCTGGAATTGGCGCGATAGAGTCTCGAAGCCGGCTTGGGTCTGGGCCTGTCGCATCAGGTCGAACCAGTTGAACATGGCAGACTCCTCGAAAGCTCGGTATCCGGCCCCTTTAAGGGATCGGGACAGCTTGCCTCTCTAAACGCCGGATTGTCCAGAACGCAGTGATGATCGCGGCAATTCCGAAAACGATGGATCCGGCACCGATTCCGATCAGGGCGCCCTTCGGACCGCCGATCTGCGCTCCGAAATAGGCGAATGGAATCATGCCCAGCGTCGCCCGCCCCCAGTTGAAGAAGGTCGAGAGCAGAGGATAGCCGAGGTTGTTGAACGAGGCATTGGCGACGAATACGAGACTGATGAAGAACCAGATGAACCCGCTCAGCTGGCAGAAGAACTTCACCAGCTCCGCGGTCAGTGGCGGCGCATTGAACGCGATGACGATGAGATCCTGCAGCAGGAACAGCAGGAGCCACACGCCCAGAACATAGGCGATCATGAAGGTGAGAGAGTCCTTCAATGTCTGCTTCATGCGGTCATAACGCCTCGCGCCCCAGTTCTGCCCCAGAACCGGGCCGATGGCTCCTGCCAGAGCGAAGACACCCGCGAAGGAGACCGGCGTCACCCGGTCGATGATGGCGGAAGCGGCAATGGCCTGATCGCCGAATCGAGCCATGATGCCGGTGAAGAAGGCATTTGCGGCGGGAGCGGCGAGATTGGTGAGGATGGCCGGGATCGCGATGGCGAAGAACGGCTTCGCGTCGCGGATCACCGAGTGCAGGGCGGGCCTCGCAAGCAGCTGGTGGGCACGGGTGACATAGACATAGCCGACATAGAGATAGACCACGCGCGCGAGGCTGATGGTGAGCGCGGCACCGTCGGACTTCAGATCCAGAACGAAGATCGTGATGGGGTCGAGGAGAACCGTGACGATGGCGACCGAGAGAGTCGCATACATGCTGCGCTTGGCATCGCCCGCCGCCCGCAGCACGGTGGAGAACGCCATGCCGACGGACATCAGGGCATTCGTCGGCAGGGCAATCCAGAGGAAGTTTCGTGCGACGTCATAAGCCGGGCCGCTCGCGCCCATTGCCCCGAGAATCAGAGGCAGGAACGGAAGTGTCACCAGGCTGACCATCGCGCCGATCGCAGCCATGAGAAGGGTGCCGGACGTCGCAAGGCGTCGTGCATCCTCGTGCCGGCGTGCGCCGAGAGCGCGCGACACGAGCGCACCTATCGGGATCATCAGGCCAACATTGATGGAGACCGTGAAGAACATCACGACGGTCGCTAGTCCGACGCCCGCCGTCATGCTCGGATCGTTGAGCCATGAAATGTAGAGCAGTGAAACGAGATCGACGACGAAGATGGCGATCAGTCCGGCCGCACCCGTTCCCGTCATCACGAGCACATGGCGCATGGTCGAGCCTTGCACGAAGACGGGCGTATCGGCGCGCTCCTCCGCCGTGCGTTCCGCAGGACAGGCGTCCATCAGAGGGCTCCCTCGCCGAGAATATCGCGTGTTTCAGGGCTCAAGGCCTTGGCCTTTCCTGTCGGGGAGGTGAGGGGCTCGGGCGTGATTCTGGCTCCGACCACCAGCTCGGTGCCATAACTTGCACCGATTTCCTTCTGCAGGAATAGGCGTGCGATGTCACGCTTGCGCACATCGAGCGCCGCGCCGGCGGCGGCTTCCGCTTCGATCCCAAGTTCTTCGAGCGCCGAGCGGCCGAAAACGATGGCGGACTCGAATGTCTCGCGAAGCTGGTAATCGACACCGATCTTCAACAGCCTTACGGCATGAATACGGTCGAAGGCACGCACGAAGCTGCGGGCATTCGGAAAATTCTGGTGAATGATCTCGGCGATCTTCTCGGTCGTTTCAGGAGCGTCCGTGCAGACGCAGATCATCTCCGCCTTCTCGGCTCCGGCCGCCCGCAGCACATCGAGGCGCGTTCCGTCTCCGTAATAGATCTTGAGGCCGAAACGGCCGGCATCGCGCACGCGCTCCACGTTGTTGTCGATGACCGTGGCGTCGATGTTCTGCGACAGCAGCACTTGGTTCACGATTTGCCCGAAGCGTCCGAAGCCGATCACGAGGACGCGGCTCGAAAGCTCGCCTTCCTGCCCCGGGAGATCGTTCATACCCGAGGCTTTCGCCCTCTCGGGACGGGAGAGCAGGATCCTTTCCACGAGAGTCGAGAAAACCGGACCGAGGAGCATCGTGAGGGCCGCAAGCGCCGTCACGGTTTGCGCATCGCTCCGGGGCATCAACCCGGCCGCCGTGGCGACGGGCAGGAGCACGAAGGCGAACTCGCCGGCGGTGCAGAGAAGCGTGCCGGATCGCAGCCCTTCGCGCCACGTGGCCCCGAACAGCCGCGAGAGAACGGTGATCAGGATGGTCTTGCCGACGATCACCGCTGGGGCCGCGAGGGCCAGCAGCACCCATTGCTGGCGGACAAGGGCGAGATCGATGGACATGCCCACGCTCATGAAGAACAGGCCGAGCAACATGCCGCGAAAGGGCTCGATATCGGCCTCGAGCTGATGCCGGAAATTCGATTCGGCGAGCAGCAGACCGGCCAGGAATGCACCCATGGCCATGGAGAGGCCGACCTCTTCCATGAGCAGGGCCGCCCCCAGCACCACCAGCAGCGCCGATGCCGTCATGACCTCGCGGGAGCCGGTGCGCGCCAGAATGCGAAAGAAGGGATTCAGACCGTAACGCCCGATCAGAACCACTGCTGCGATGGCGGCCGCCGCTTCTCCGGCGGCCAGGAGCCGTTCCAGAATCGAGCTTTCCTCGACAGCCATGCCCGAGGCCAGCAGAGGCAGGATGGCGAGCACGGGAACGACCGAGAGGTCCTGAAACAGCAGGATCGCGAAGGAGCGCTGTCCGTAGGGCGTCGGAAGGTCGTTGCGCTCACCCAGCATCTGAAGGGCGATGGCGGTCGCCGAGAGCGCCACCGCAATGCCTATGACGAGGGAGGCTTTGGGCCCGAAGCCGATGGCCAGCGATGCGCCGCCGAGGCAGAGCCCCGTGATGGCCAATTGGGCGAAGCCAAGCCCGAAGATGTCCCGCTTCATGGACCAGAGATGGGAGAGCTTCAGCTCCAGTCCGATGATGAACAGCAGAAGCACCACGCCGAGTTCAGCCACGGTGGCGACGGTCCCCGGGTCTCCCACGAGGCTCAGGCCCGACGGTCCGATCGCGACCCCTGCGGCGAGATAGCCGAGCACGGCGCTCAAGCCGAAGAAGCGGAATACCGGCACGGCGATGACCGCCGCCCCGCAGAAGGTCAGGATGGGAGGCAGAAAACTGACATGGGAGGCTGGGCTGGCCATCGGGCAATCGGATCCGGTGAGCGGTCATTCCATTGTGGGGAATCCTGACCTTTCTAGGGTGTCTCACCCGGAAGAGCGAGCCCTTCTTGAGAAGGTCCGAGCCGCGAATAACCGTCGCTCCCGCTTGACAGGAGGGTCCTCGTCTCGCCACATCGCGGGATCATGACCAAGCCAGCCCTCGACATTCTGCTTTGCGCCCCGCGCGGCTTCTGCGCCGGTGTCGTCCGCGCCATCGACGCCGTCGAAAAGGCGCTGACGATCCATGGAGCGCCGGTTTATGTGCGCCATGAGATCGTGCACAACAAATACGTGGTGGAAAACCTGAAGCGGAAAGGGGCGGTCTTCGTACGGGAGCTCGACGAGATCCCGGACACCAGGGCTCCCGTCATCTTCTCGGCCCATGGAGTTCCGAAATCGGTGCCCGAGGCCGCACGGGCTCGCAATTTCTTCGCCATCGACGCCACCTGCCCGCTGGTGACCAAGGTTCACCGGGAGGCGCAGGTCCACCACAAGCGCGGCCGGCACATCATCCTGATCGGCCATGCGGGCCATCCGGAAGTGGTCGGCACTATGGGGCAGCTGCCGAAAGGGGCGGCGACCCTGGTCGAGACCGTGGACGACATCGCCCGGCTGCAGCCCGAGGATCCGGAGAATCTGGCCTTCGTGACCCAGACGACTCTGTCCGTCGACGATACCCAGGACATGGTGGAGGCGCTGAAGGAGCGCTTTCCCTCCATCGTCGGGCCGCACAAGGAAGACATCTGCTATGCCACCACCAACCGCCAGGGGGCGGTCAAGCGCGTGGCGCCCCAGGTCGACGCCATGATCGTGGTGGGCTCGCCCAATTCCTCCAACTCCCAGCGCCTGCGCGAAGTGGCGGAGCGGGAAGGATGCTCGCTGGTGCGCCTCCTCCTGCGGGCGGAGGATATCGACTGGTCGCTGTTCGGGAACATTCGCAGCCTCGGCATCACCGCCGGCGCCTCCGCGCCGGAAATCCTGGTGGAAGAGATCATCGATGCCTTTGCAGAACGCTACCAAGTCTCGGTAGAAAGCGTGTCGACGGCGGACGAGAGCGTGTTCTTTCCTTTGCCGCGCGAGTTGCGTGAGCAGGCGGCGGAGTAAGCGGTGGCAGTCTACACGGAAGTCAGCGACGAGGAGCTCGCAAGCTTTCTCGGTACCTACGATATCGGCACGGTGCTGTCCTACAAGGGCATCGCCGAGGGCGTGGAGAACACGAATTATTTCCTCCACACCACCGAAGGCTCCTACATCCTGACCCTGTACGAGAAGCGCGTGAGGGAGACGGATCTGCCGTTCTTCCTC
>DASRWK010000297.1:0-4501 GCA_035776715.1 Microvirga sp. | reverse complement strand
CTCGGCGAGGAGAGGGGGCCCGTCGCGCCGCCTCCAACCGCGTGTCCCAGCTTGAAAAATTCACGTCAGGCGGCAGCACCTCGACGCCATGCGCCCGTGCGTCGCGGACGAGCTGCGCGGGGGCATAGAACCCCATCGGCTGCGAGTTGAGGATGGCCGCCAGGAAGACGTCCGGGTGGTGGCACTTCACGTAAGCCGACGCATAGGCGATGAGCGCGAAGGAGGCCGCATGGCTCTCCGGGAAGCCGTAGGAGCCGAAGCCTTCGAGCTGCTTGAAGGTGCGCTCGGCAAAAGCGGCGTCATAGCCACGGGCAACCATGCCCGTGATCAGCTTGTCGCGGAACTTGGATACGCCGGCGGTGAACTTGAAGGTTGCCATGGCGCGTCGGAGCTGATCCGCTTCCGAGGGCGTAAACCCGGCGCATTCGATGGCGACCCGCATGGCCTGCTCCTGGAAAAGCGGGACTCCGAGCGTCTTCTCCAACACACGTCGAAGTTCCGGGCGCGGATACTCGATCTCTTCACGCTTCTCACGCCGGCGCAGATACGGATGCACCATGTCGCCCTGGATGGGGCCGGGCCGGACGATCGCCACCTGAATGACGAGGTCGTAGAAGGTTTGGGGCTTGAGGCGCGGCAGCATCGCCATCTGAGCCCGGCTCTCGATCTGGAACGTGCCCACCGTGTCGGCCTTGCGGATCATGGCGTAGGTCGCCTCGTCCTCGCCCGGGATCGTGGCGATGTCGTAGCTCTCGCCCTTGTGCTCGCGCAGGAGATCGAAGGCACGGCGCATGCAGCCGAGCATGCCCAATCCCAGCACGTCGACCTTCATGAACTTCAGCGTATCGATATCGTTCTTGTCCCACTCGATGACCTGGCGGTTCTCCATGGCGGCGGGCTCGATCGGCACGAGGTCGTCGAGTCGCTCCTGCGTCAGCACGAACCCGCCGGGATGCTGTGAGAGATGGCGTGGTGCGCCAATAAGCTCGCTGGCCAGTTCCAGCGTCATGCGCAGGCGCGGATCGTCGAGGTTCAGGTTGAGTTCCTTCGCCTCCTTGTCCGAGACGCCGTCATGCCCCCAGCCCCAGACGAGGCCCGCCAATCCCGCCGTCACGTCCTCAGGCACGCCAAGCGCCTTGCCGACCTCACGCACGGCGCCCCGGGCACGGTAGCAGGAGACGACGGCCGTCAGAGCCGCGCGATGCAGGCCATAAGTGTCGTAGATCCATTGGATCACTTCCTCCCGCCGCTCATGCTCGAAATCGACGTCGATGTCCGGCGGCTCGCGGCGCTCCTGGGACACGAAGCGTTCAAACAGCAGGTCATGCTCGGTCGGGTTGATCGAGGTGATGCCGAGCACGAAGCACACGGCGGAGTTGGCCGCCGAGCCGCGCCCCTGGCACAGGATGCCGCGAGACTTGGCGAAGGAGACGATAGCATGGACCGTCAGGAAGTAGGGGGCATAGCCCAATTCCTCGATCAGGCCCAACTCACGTCGGCAGGTGGCTGCGACAACGTCGGGGATACCGTCGGGGTATCGGTGTCGAGCACCTTCCCAGGTCAGCCGCTCCAACTTCTCCTGCGCGGTCTCTCCGGGCTCCGTCTCGCTTGGATATTGATAGCGCAGCTCGTCGAGGGAGAAGGTGCAGCGATCAAGGATCTCGCGCACGCGCCGGAATGCTTCCGGATACCGCTCGAAGAGACGCTGCATCTCAACCGGGTCCTTGAGGTAGCGGTCGGCATGACGTTCGAGCCGGTATCCGGCCTCGTCGATGGTGCAGCCCTCCCGGATGCAGGAGACCACATCCTGCAAGCGGCGACGCTCGGGGTGATGGTAGAGGACGTCGCCCATGGCGATGGTCGGCACCCTGGCTGCCTGCGCGGCCTGCTCAATGGCGTAGAGACGCAAATGCTCATTGGGCGCGAAACGCCGGATCAGCGCCATGTAGGCGCGGGTGCCGAAGGTCTGTTTGAGTCGCGCGAGGTTCTGATGGAGGCCATCATGAGCCTCATCGCCGAGAAGAATGGCGATGAGGCCCTCGTTCCAGGGCACCAGATCATCCCAGGCAAGATGGCATTGTCCCTTGCCGCCCCGGCTCTTGCCGATGCTGAGCAGCCGGCACAGGCGCGAATAGGCCAGGCGATCGGTCGGGTAGACGAGAAGCGTTGTGCCGTCGGTGAGATCGAGCCGGCAACCGACGACGAGGCGCACGCCCGTCTCTCGTGAGGCCTCGTAGGCCCGCACGATACCAGCGAGCGAGTTGCGGTCGGTGATCCCGAGTGCCGTGATGCCGAGGAGTTTTGCTTGCTCGAACAATTCCTGCGGACTTGAGGCACCGCGCAGGAATGAGAAGTGGGTCGTGACCTGGAGTTCAGCGTACATCGATTACCGAGCGTCTGATCATGCGAAGAACCCGTGCATCCACCAGCGCCCGCCCTCAGCGGTGGGCGCGTCGCGGAAAATCCAGAAGCGGCCGCCTTGCTCGGTTTCGACGCGGTAATAGTCGCGGGCGAATGAGCTCTTGTCGCCGTTCCACCATTCCGGCGTGATGCGCTCCGGCCCGTCGGCCTTGGCGACAGTGTGGCGGACCTTGCGCCAGATGAAAAATCGCGGTGGGTGATCCGGCAGGAGGGCGGTCGCCACCACGAGTTCCGGCGGATCGAGAAGGCGCGTGGGCCGCGGCAGGTTCTCTGGCCAGACCGCGCCTGTCGGCGGGGCGAGGGCTGGAATCTTTTGGGCCATGCGTTCCGGAACGAGACTCTGGACGGGTGCAAGTCGATAGACCTTCTTCATGCCGATGCGGGCGCTGAGCCGATCGACGAGCTGGCCCATGTCGGCTTCTCCGGCCTCTTCCTCGGCAAAGCCCTGCGCCTGGACCTGCGACTCCGTCAGGGGCTCGACTTTGCTTGCGATAAGCACGATCTCCTCGATTCCAAAGCCTGGATCGATGGTCTGGAGGCGCTCGTCGAAGAGTTTGGCCAGATGGGCGGCGTCTCGGTTGGCCTTTGCGGTGCCGACCCGCAGGCAGACACTCTTCTGGTCAACGCGTTGGCACAACAGATCGAGCCGGCGCACGCCTTCTCCGCACCGCTCCAACTGCCGGCACAGATCCTTGGCAAGGCGCAGTACCACGGATTGGAGATCCTTCAGTCGACCGATCGGCTCCGCGAAAGCGATGGCGGCTCTCATCGTGTCCTTGGGAATGAGGGGATTGATGGGCTCGAACGCATGACCCATCGCCTGATCGAGCCGCAGCGCCACATCCCGACCGAAGCGTCTGACCAGAGGAGCGCGTGGCATGGCGGCAAGCTGCCCGATCCGCTCGATGCCGAGCCGGTGCAGGGCGTTGAGCCTGTCGGCGGCAATTCTCAAAGCGCGTATCGACAGGGTTGCGACGGCATCCACATTGCGGCCTGTCGGCACGACACCGCCGGCTCCATAGCGGGCAACCGCCCAGGCCGCTCCAGGGATGTCGGCCACAGCCGCCTTGGCCACAAGGCCCTGCCGCGTCAGGCGGCCGGTGAGATCCTCAAGCAATTCCTCCTCGCTGCCGAACAGATGCGCCACACCAGCGATGTCGAGCCAGAGGCCATCCGGAGGATCCGCCGCAACCACGGGAGAGTAGTTGAGCGCCCAGCGCGCGAGCTCCCGGAGCGAGGCATCGTCTTCTTCCGGCGTGGCTTCCGCCACATGCAGGTTGGGAACAAGCGCCTGGGCTTGGGCCAGCGTCATGCCGGAGTATAGACCAAGCTCATGCGCAACCCTGCAGGCAGCCCGCACGACACGGCGCGACCCGACCATATGCACGGTCACCAGCGGCTCATGACGCGGCGGCTCCCCGGTCCGCCGCCTGATCCGATCGGTCGGCCAGGTCGGCAGGTAGAGCGAGACGACCCTTCGCATCGCAGGCCTCCAAAATCCATGTACGGGGTTCGGCGCCTCGGCAGCGCAGGAGTTCGACTTGCCAGCGCTCCCGCCCGAGACCGGGAGCCGGCATGAATTCGGATGGGGCAGGGGCAATGCGCCAGCGCGTGACGGCGGCGGTCGGCCGGTGAACCAGATCCTTCTCAGCCCATGTCCACCACCGCCGGATGATGAGAGCCGTGACTCCCGTCGCTTCAGCCGCTAGTTGCAGCCGACGGGAGGTGGTGAGACCAAGTCGCGAGACCTCGCCGATGACGGCCGCCAATCCCTTCTCGCGCAGGCCCTCCTCGATCAGCGGCAGAATCTCGCGCTCGCGCTCGGCTTCGGCATAGATGACCCGGTCGGGATGAAGGCCGGCGCGCAGCAGCCCAGGAGCGAACAGGTCGCGACGGGTCAGGCACCAGAGGACGGGGCCTTTGAGGCGGGCCGCAATCCCAGCGGTGAACAGGGTTGTGCATCCAGCGAACTCGGAGGCGTGACCCGCCTCGATCATCTCATGAAGAACGCCTCGGGCGAGGCCACCTCCAGGCAAGTGGCTATCGAGTGCCTTGAGGCCAAAGGGCAGCGGCTTGGTCT
>DASRWK010000296.1:0-2184 GCA_035776715.1 Microvirga sp. | reverse complement strand
AGAAGGTCGAGCTTCAGGACCGGGTGGGGCGTCCGCTTGGCGTGCCAGACATAGGCCGCCACGCTGATGGCGCCGATGACGACGCAGGCGAGGGAGACCGACCCGGGGATCAGGTGGCGTCCGCCGGAGGCCAGTCCCAGCATCAGGAGCGCAAGGCCGAAGCCGGAGAGCAGGAAGCCCGCGACATCGAGGGGCGGGGTGTCGTCCTCACGGATGTTCGGAACGTACATCGTGGCAAGCACGATGCCGAGAATGCCGATCGGGATGTTGATGAAGAAGATCCAGCGCCAGTGGAAATAGGTGGTGATGAAGCCGCCGAGGGGCGGGCCGACGACGGGGCCGACGAGGGCCGGGATGGTCAGCAGCGCCATGGCCTGCACCACCTCGTTGCGGGCAACGCTGCGAAGGATCACGAGACGCCCGACCGGCACCATCATGGCCCCGCCCATGCCCTGCACGAAGCGGGCGATGACGAAGCCTTCGAGGGAATTCGCTCCGGCGCTGGCAAGGGAGCCGGCCATGAACACGCCGATGGCCGCGGTGAAGATGGTCCGGGCGCCGTACTTGTCCGCCATCCAGCCCGAGATCGGGATGAAGATCGCAAGGCTCACCAGATAGGACGTGAGGGCCAGCTTCAGGGCGATGGGGTCGGTGCCCAGGTCCAGCGCGATCATCGGAAGCGAGGTGGAAATCACCGTCGAGTCCATGTTCTCCATGAACAGGGCGGTGGCGATGATCAGCGGGAGAATACGAACCTTGCGCAGCATGACCTGTGGGACTTAGCGCCCTTAGGAAAGGTTGCAAAGCCGTTTCACGCACGGCAGATCTTCTGGGAATGCGGCACTCGCCCCTTTGCGAATGATAAACACCGTGCTACGGACCCGTGCCAACTCGTCAAAGCGTTATCGCTTCATCCGCCGCGCACATCCAAGGAGTTGGCCATGGCCTCAATCGTCACGAACAAGATCATCGAAGGACTGACCTTCGACGACGTGCTGCTTCGGCCCGGTCGCTCCGAGGTGCTTCCCGGCGACGTGAACGTCGCCACCCGGCTGACCCGCACCATCCACCTCAACATGCCGATCATCGCGTCCGCCATGGATACGGTGACGGAGGCGCGCATGGCCATCGCCATGGCCCAGAACGGCGGTCTCGGTGTGATCCACCGCAACCTGGAGCCCGAGGCCCAGGCCGAGCAGGTTCGCCTGGTGAAGCGTTATGAGTCCGGCATGGTGATGAACCCCATCACGATCCACCCGGACGAAACGCTCGCCGACGCCCTGGCGATGATGAAGCACCACGGCATCTCCGGCATCCCCGTGGTCGAGCGCGGTCCGAGCGGGACCAAGGGCAAGCTCGTCGGCATCCTCACCAACCGTGACGTGCGCTTTGCCAACAACCCCGGTCAGCCGGTCTCCGAGCTCATGACCAAGGACCGGCTCATCACCGTCCGCGAGGGCGTGAGCCAGGACGAAGCGCGCCGTCTCCTGCACCAATTCCGCATTGAGAAGCTGCTGGTGGTGGACGATCATTTCCGCTGCATCGGCCTCATCACGGTGAAGGACATCGAGAAGCAGGTGGCCTACCCGAACGCCGCCAAGGACGAGCAGGGCCGCCTCCTCGTTGCCGCCGCCACGACGACGGGCGAGCAGGGCTTCGAGCGGGCCGAGCGCCTGATCGATGCAGGCTGCGACGTGGTCGTGGTCGACACCGCTCACGGCCATTCGGTGAAGGTCCTGGAGAGCGTCACCCGCGTGAAGAAGCTCTCGAACGCCGTTCAGGTGGTGGCCGGGAAC
This sequence comes from Microvirga sp., assembly GCA_035776715.1. GTDB lineage: Bacteria > Pseudomonadota > Alphaproteobacteria > Rhizobiales > Beijerinckiaceae > Microvirga. The sequence continues at coordinate 388 of DASRWK010000296.1, read as the reverse complement.
GTGGCGACCCGCGAGGGGGCTCAGGCCCTCATCGATGCGGGGGCGGACGCGGTGAAGGTCGGCATCGGGCCGGGCTCCATCTGCACCACCCGCATCGTGGCGGGCGTCGGCGTGCCCCAGCTCACGGCCATCATGGAGGCCGTCGAGGCCGCTCACGCCGCGGACATTCCGGTGATCGCCGACGGCGGCATCAAGTTCTCGGGTGACCTTGCCAAGGCCCTGGCGGCAGGCGCCTCCTGCGCCATGGTGGGTTCGCTGCTCGCGGGCACGGACGAGACCCCCGGCGAGGTCTTCCTCTACCAGGGCCGCTCCTACAAGGCCTATCGGGGCATGGGCTCGGTGGGCGCAATGGCCCGCGGCTCGGCGGACCGTTACTTCCAGGCGGAGG
>DASRWK010000295.1:0-1507 GCA_035776715.1 Microvirga sp. | reverse complement strand
GACCAGAACGTTTATGGGGCCTGACCGCAGGCAGCGACGGCGGCTGATAGAGGCTAGTTCATCCCCGATGCGCATCCTCGAGAACATCCTCAGCGATCGCGGCTCGAAGTATGCGGTCTCTGGCGGGCCATGCAGGTCGGGTGAAGGGGCTCGTGCCTTCCTTGCAGAGCTCAAGCGTGGCCTGCCCCCATAGGGTGGTCCGGGTTCAGTCTTAGTGCATGACCGGCTTGAGTGCTACGGCTGGGGTGGCCGGCGAAGTGGCTCCGGATGGCGAAGCCGGCCACTGGACGACCTCTGGAGCTGGGGGCCGATATCCCAGCGATGAGTGCGGGCGCTTGGTGTTGTAGTGGCGGCGCCAGCTCTCGATGACGATCTCCGCTTCGCGCAGGCTATAGAAGATCTCGCCGTTGAGCAGCTCGTCCCGGAGCTTGGAGTTGAAGCTCTCGCAGTAACCGTTCTCCCAAGGGCTGCCGGGCTCGATGTAGGCGGTCTTGGCGCCGACGGCCCTGATCCAGTCCCGCACCGCTGTGGCGATGAACTCGGAGCCGTTGTCGGACCTGATGTGGCTGGGCACACCCCGGAGGATGAACTGGTCCGCCAGCACGTCGATAACGTCGGTCGAGTTGAGCTTGCGAGCCACCCGGATGGTCAGGCACTCCCGGCTGAACTCGTCGATCAGGTTGAGCATGCGGAACTTTCTTCCGTCGTGGGTCCGGCTTTCGACGAAGTCGTAGGACCAGACATGGTTCGGGCGTTCGGGCCGCAGACGGATGCAGGATCCGCCATTGAGCCAGATCCTTCCCTTCTTTGGTTGCCTCTGCGGGACCTTCAGCCCCTCCCGCCGCCAGATCCGCTCGACGCGCTTCACGTTCACCGCCCAGCCGGCCTCCCGAAGGAGCGCCGTAATGCGCCGGTAGCCGTAGCGGCCATACTCCCGCGCCAGTGCGATGATGTCCGCCGTGAGGGCGGCCTCATCATCTCTCCCCCGCGGCACCTTGCGTTGTGTGGAGCGATGCTGTCCCAGAACCCGACAGGCGAGCCGTTCCGAGACCTGGAACTTGCGTCTGACATGCTCGATGCAGCCCCGCCGGCGGGCGGGGCTCAATAGTTTCCCCGGGCGGCCTCCCGGAGGATGAGCTTCTCGAGCGTCAGGTCGGAGACAGCCTTCCGGAGCCGCTCGTTCTCTTTCTCGAGTTCCTTCAGCCGCTTCACCTGGTCGGTCTTCCGGCCGCCGAACTCCTTACGCCAGCGATAGTAGGTGAACGGCGTCACTCCAATCGACCGCACCGCCTCGGCCACCGACTGGCCTTGCGACACCAGCACGTCCACCTGCCGGAGCTTGGCCACGATCTCCTCCGGCTTGTGCTTCTTCTGGGGCATTCCTTCGTCCTCCAACAGGCTCGAAAGCCTACTTCAGGGAGGACCACTTTTCAGGGGGCAGGCCACGCCGCCATCGTGCAGGTCTTCGCGCACGAGGTTCGTCCGGCCGACGTGGTCCTGTTCCGTG
>DASRWK010000294.1:0-2882 GCA_035776715.1 Microvirga sp. | reverse complement strand
CTCAATGCAGCTATCGAGACCGGCACTCTCGCCATTGCCCTCGCCGATCGCCTGAGCGATCCGAACCTTCTCTCGAGCCTGCAGAATCTCGACCTTCAGGGCGAAGGGCAGCCCAGCGCCCCTTCGGCAAGTGCCTCTCCGACATACAGCGCGCCCGTCACGACGGGCGGCACCAATCTCGCCCAGTTGCAGGAGGCCCTGGAGCACGAGCAGGCCTACAGCAGCATGATCACGCGGACGCTGACCGATCTCATGGAGCAATACAACGCGCTCACGACCCGTCTGGAGACGGACGCATCGGACACCTCGTCCAAGGTGTCGGAGCTACATAACGCTCTGCAGCAAGAACAGCAGCGGCGTGAAGCCCTTGCGCGCGAACTCGCGAGCCTGCAGGCGGATCACCTGGCGCTCCAAGCCGCCAAATCGCTGGACGGTGCGCCGAAGCCGCCGGATGTCTCGAATCTGGAATCCCTGCTGCAGCACGAGCGCGAGCGCGGCGATGACGCCGAGCGCCGGCTCGCCAGCGCACGGGAGGAGATGCACAATCTGTTGGCCTCCAAGGACAGCGAGTTCAAGGGCGAGAAGGCAGCGTCGGCGGCTCGGATCACCGAGCTGGAAGAGGGCTTGTCGCAGGCAAGGGCAAGAGCCGACGGCCTCGCGCAAAAGCTCGCTGACGCAACCGAGGCGCTGCACTCACTCCGGGAGGCGAACATGCAGAAGCCGGTCCCAATGATATCCGAATTCGTGCCCTTGGAAGCCGGGACTTCCAGGCTCCTCTCGCAGGAGAATGCCTCCGCTCCGGCGGCGCCCTCTTCTCCGTCAGCCGGAGCGGGCCTCGCTTCCCGAGACGATGCGTCCGCTCCGGTGGAGATCGCGCAACGTCCTGAGAACGCCCCCTCCCTGCCAGCGAGAATCGCGCCTGCCGCCGCTCCTGCCCAGGCGGAACCGCCGCCGGCCCCGCAGCCTAAGGCCGGCCCGCCCCTGCCGGCGGTCACTCCGGACGACCGGCTCACAACGCGCGCAGACGACCTCCTGCAGAAGGGTGACGTCAGCGGCGCCCGTCTCCTGCTCGAGCGGTCCGTGAAGAGCGGCAGCGCAAGAGCAGCCTTCCTGCTGGCGGAGACCTTCGATCCGCATGTTCTCGCGAAGCTCGGGGTGCTGGGTATCCGAGGTGACATGGACAAGGCCCGGCAGTTCTACGCGCAAGCTCAGGCGCTTGGGATGTCCCAGGCTTCCGAGCGGCTGCAAGCACTGAAATGACGTTTCAAGCGGAGGCCACGCATGGCCTGACCCTGCGGGGATTCTAAAAGGGAACCCATTCGCCGTTCTCAGTCAGCGTCTCGACTGCCCGCTCCAGGGCGGTGCCGGCATCGAGAAGCTGCTGGGCAGTCTGCTGGATCTGCAGGGAGGGGCCGGATAGGGAGGCCACATGCCCTGTTACTTCCCGCACGCGCTCGATCAGATCGATGAGATCCGCAGCCAAAGCCGCCCGCTCCTCCGCCTCGGTGGCGGGGGACTTGGCCTGCTTCAGGCGCGGGGCGAGGGGAATGACGTTCGACATGTGTTCTAGAATCCGCCTTCGGGGGCCGGAGAGCAATGGACGCTTAAGCTACGATCCACAGGAAAGCGAAGCCTTTCCAACGTCGCGCCGCGCCTTTTCGCCGCTTTCGGCTTCCTAGACGTTCGCCCTATGGGCGCCGAGAGCGTGGGCGTGCTATCTGCCCTCTCGCCCTCCTCTCCTCTTTCCAGCAGACAGATCGGATCATGGAACTCACCACTGCGGCGCTTCTTGCGGCTTCGGGTCTTGCGGCAGGTCTCGTCAACGCCATTGCAGGCGGCGGCACCTTCTTCACGTTCTCGGCCCTTGTCGCGGCGGGCCTTCCCCCGGTGATGGCCAATGCCACGAGCGCGGTGGCGGTGACGCCCGCAAACCTGTCGAGCGCCTGGGCCTATCGGCGTGAACTTGCCGCCAATGCCCGGCGCTTCGCGGCCCTGGGCGTCGTGAGCCTGATCGGAGGCCTGGGGGGCGCCTACATCCTCACCGTCACGAACAATGAGGCCTTCCGCCTGCTCGTGCCGTGGCTGCTGCTGTTCGCGACCGCGCTCTTTGCCGCAAGCCCGCGCATCGTGGCGCTTGCCCGCCGCATCGGGAAGAGCGAAGGCAAGCATCCCTCCACGCCCGCCTGGACGGCGGGCCTCGCTTTCCAGACGCTTGTCGCTGTCTATGGCGGTTTCTTCGGTGCGGGCATGGGCATTGTGATGCTGGCGGCGCTCGCCACCACCGAAGGCGACGATTTTCACCTCATCAATTCGGCGAAGCATCTTTGCTCCACCCTCATCCAACTCGTTGCCGTCGTGCTGTTCATTGCGGCGGGTCTCGTGAGCTGGCCCGAAATGCTCGTCGTGGGAGCGGCGTCCGTGATCGGCGGTTATCTCGGCGTCGTATTCGGCCGCCGTCTTCCGGCGAGCGTGATCCGCTGGCTCGTGATCGCGGTGGGAGCCGCACTGACACTGTATTTCTTCGTTCGCTGACAGCGCTCGAAGTTTTCGCGCGCAGCGGCGCTTTTCTTTCAACCTGCCCGATTCACGCCACAACAATCCCGCTTTCTGACGCGGTTCGAATCCCACTTCTTTCAGAGGATGATCTCGTGGCTGAAACACAGAAACTTTCGGAACTCAGCAGCACGCAGTCGGTGAGCGCTCTCGGCCTGCGCTGGGCTGCCTTGCGCGGCATGCTGAACTCGCCCCTGATCGCCGCCGAGGATCAGCGGGCGCTTCGCGATGAGCTTCTGGTTGAGCTCGCCACCGTCGAGCAGGATTTCAGCACATTGCAATCCCGTAACCCGATGGAGATCTCGGCAAAGGTCGACATCGCCAAGTCG
>DASRWK010000293.1:0-2180 GCA_035776715.1 Microvirga sp. | reverse complement strand
TACGACAAGGTCCCCCTCAAGTTCGAGGGCTGGGGCGAGAACCGCTTTCGCGAGGCCGGCTTCCGCGCCGTCCCCGGCGCCGTCGTGCGGCGTTCGGCCTACATCGCGCCGAACGTCATCCTCATGCCGTCCTTCGTGAATCTCGGCGCCTATGTGGACGAGAACACCATGGTCGACACTTGGGCGACGGTCGGATCCTGTGCCCAGATCGGCAAGAACGTGCATCTCTCCGGCGGCGTGGGTATTGGCGGCGTGCTGGAGCCGCTCCAGGCCAATCCCACCATCATCGAGGACAACTGCTTCATCGGCGCCCGTTCGGAGGTGGTGGAAGGCGTGATCGTGGGCGAGGGCTCGGTGCTCTCCATGGGTGTTTTCCTCTCCGCCTCCACCAAGATCATCGACCGCAACTCGGGCGAAGTCTTCGTGGGCCGCGTGCCGCCTTACTCCGTGGTCGTGCCCGGCTCCCTCCCCGGAAAGCCCCTGCCGGACGGCACGCCTGGCCCGTCTCTCTATTGCGCCGTCATCGTCAAGCGCGTGGACGCGCAGACGCGCGCCAAGACAGGCATCAACGAACTGCTGCGGGACTGATCGATGGACCACTCGCCCCTCTCCCTCGCGCAGACGCTTCTTCGCTGTCCATCCGTGACACCGGAGGAGGGTGGTGCGCTCTCGTTCATCGAGGGCGTGCTGAAGGGAGCAGGGTTCGAGGTGCATCGCCCGGTCTTCTCCGAGCCCGGTACGTCGGACGTGGAGAATCTCTATGCCCGCTACGGGGCTGGCAAGCCCTACCTGCTTTTCGCCGGTCATACGGACGTGGTACCGCCCGGCGACCCAACCCGTTGGCGGCATGATCCGTTCAGTGCCGAGATCGAGGATGGCGAGCTTTACGGACGCGGCGCGGTCGACATGAAGGGCGGTATCGCCTGCATGATGGCGGCGGCGCTCGATTTCATTCGCGAGAACCCCGATTTCAGGGGTTCCATCGGCTTTCTCATCACGGGTGACGAGGAGGGGCCCGCCGTCAACGGCACCATCAAGCTCCTCGAATGGGCGAAGGGTCGTGGCGAGCGCTTCGATCATTGCATTCTGGGCGAGCCGACGAATCCAAACCAGCTCGGCGACATGATCAAGATCGGGCGGCGCGGCTCGCTCACGGGCAAGATCATCGTCGAGGGCAAGCAGGGGCATGTGGCGTACCCGCATCTTGCGGACAATCCCATTCCCGGTATGCTGCGCCTCCTCGACAGTCTCCTGCGCGAGCCACTCGATCACGGGACCGAGCATTTCGATGCCTCGAATCTCGAGGTGGTCACGGTGGATGTGGGCAACCCTGCGTCCAATGTGATCCCCGCCGAGGCGAGAGCCACGTTCAACATCCGCTTCAACGATCTCTGGACGCCCGAGAGCCTGGAAGCCGAAATCTCCCGCCGACTGAGCCAAGCTGCCGGCAACAGCATTCGCTTCACCCTGCGCATGGACCCGACGAACGCGATTGCGTTCCTCACGCCTCCCAACCAGTTCGTGGGATTCGTCGCCGACGCTGTGGAAGCCGAGACGGGGCTGCGCCCCAAGCTCTCCACTTCAGGCGGCACCTCGGATGCCCGCTTCATTGTCAAGGATTGTCCGGTTGTGGAGTTCGGCCTCGTCGGACGGACCATGCACCAGATCGACGAACGGGTGGCGGTGGAGGACCTGGACCGGCTCACCGCAATTTATCGCAAAGTGTTGAACGCCTATTTCGCGCCTGCTTCCTAGGAGAAGCGAGGCCGTATTCGACTAAAGTCGCATCCGGGCCGGAACGTTTACCCGTTTCACCCTGTTTCTCGTGAGCATCCCAACCTTAAGTGAGGCTGCTCATGATCGTCACGGCTGATGAGGTCAATCGCTCGCTCCGGGGAACGCTCGACCTGCTGCACAGCAGGGCTGAGGGACTAAAGTCCTTCGATATGAGTGAACGAGGATTCTGGCGATCCTTCGCGGCGATCTGGCTGACGCTCCCGGCCTATGTCGTCTCGCTGGCCTTCGAGCGCCTGCGCCTCGGACTGCTGGAGCCGGACCGTTCGCTTCTCGGCAACATATGGATCGATCTCGTCGTGGCGCTGGGCCATGTGGCGGGCTTCGTCGCGCTGCCTCTCGCCATGATCTGGATCACGCGCAGCCTCAATCTCACGAAAGCCTAC
>DASRWK010000292.1:0-2260 GCA_035776715.1 Microvirga sp. | reverse complement strand
CGCAGGCGCTCGTGGACCTGGCGGAGAGCGAGATCATCGTGCTCAATTCCGTGAGCTTCACGGATGCGGACCGGCTGATGGTGACCCGCGCCAGCGGCAAGCCCGTGGTTCTCGCGCGCCGCCTGGTCGCAGGCGCAATGAGGCTCCTGCTCGACGGGCGGCCGGAAATGCCGCGATCCTACGATACCTCCCCCATGCTGGCGGAGCGCCTCGAGCGCCTGACGCCGAGGGAGCGGCAGGTCCTTTCCCTGGCGGCGGAGGGCCTGTCGAACAAAGCGATCGGACGCCAGCTCGGCATCAGTCCGAAGACCGTCGAGATCCACCGCTCCAAGGTCATGAGCAAGATGGAGGTGTCCTCGACGGGAGCCCTTATCCGGCTTATTGTTTCGGCAGAACACCCCGGTTTATGAGGCAAATGCCTAGTTTGTAGGCAAATAGTATCTACGGGCATTCCCCTATAGCCCGATCCAAATCCCAAATTTAGCCTGTTTCGATCGGTTGAGAGGGATGAGGACATGACGGGACAGCTGCGGCTTGCATTCGTGACGATCGGCGAGAGTCCGCGAGACGACATCGTCCCTGAAATGCTGGCGGATATCGGCGGGAATGTGGAAGCCGTCGAATTCGGCGCCATGGACGGCCTCACGGAGGAAGAGGTGGCGGCGCTCGCTCCGCTGCCGGGCGAAACATCGTTTGCCACGCGCCGGCGGAACGGCAGCGAGGTCGCCATTTCCAAGGAGCGCATCGAGATCCGCCTGGAAGAGCTTCTCCGGCGCCTCGACAACGAAGGCTTCGACGCGGTCGTCCTGCTCTGCACGGGCACGCATGTCGCTCCGCTGAAGAAAACCCTCATGATCGAGTCGCAGCGTATCGTCGATTCCATGGTCGAGGCGATGGCGGCCTCCGCGAAGCGCCTGGGCGTCCTGCTCCCCCTGGAGCGCCAGATCGAAGAATTTCCTAAGCGGCATGTCTTCAGCACCATGCCGAAGCTGGCCGCGGCCTCGCCCTATGCCGGCGACGACATCGCCACGAAGGCGGCATCGCTCGCCGATTGCGATCTCGTCGTGATGCACTGCATGGGCTACTCGGATGCGATGCGAGAGGAGGTTCGCAGCGCGATCTCCGCCCCTGTCCTTCTGTCGCGCCGGATCGTTTCCGGCGCCATCCGCCAAATCCTCTGACGACCAAGCGACAAACCAAAGGGAACTGGAGAGAATGATGAGGAACTGGATTTTCGGAGTTGCTGCGGCAAGCCTCGTGGTCGGCATGACGCAAGCTGAACCGGCTTTCGCGTTCGAGCGCGTCGAGGGCGGCAAGGTCATCGTCTTCGGCGGGCGCCAGCAGATCCCCGTGCTCGATCCGCATGTGCGCTACGACTGGTCGACGCGCATGATGCAGCAGGCGGTCTATGACGCGCTCGTGAAGTACGAGGGCAATCCCGCCGAGATCAAGCCGTGGCTGGCCGAGCGCTGGGAGACCAGCGAGGACGGCAAGACCTGGACCTTCCATCTCGTCGACAATGCCAAGTTCCACAACGGGGACCCGGTCGATGCGGAAGCCATCCGCTATTCCTTCGAGCGCGGCCTGAAGCTCAACAAGGGCGTGGCCTGGATGCTGAAGGACTTTCTCGATCCGGAAAGCATCGAGGTCGTCGACGCCCGCACCGTCCGATTCAATCTGAAGTCCCCCTACTCCGCCTTCCTGTCCTTCCTGCCCTGGTGGTATGTGGTGAACCCGAAGGAGGTGAAGGCCAACGAGGTCGACGGCGATTACGGCCAGAAGTGGCTGACGGACCATGCGGCCGGCTCCGGCCCCTTCAAGCTGAAGCGCTGGGAGCCGAATGTCCTCTACGAGGTCGAGGCCGTTAAGGACTACTGGAAGGGCTGGCCGCAGGGCGACGCGAACCGCCCGGCCGGCGTGATCTACCGCATCATCCGCGAGCCGGCGGCCCAGAAGGCAGCTCTCCTGCGCGGCGAGGCGGACATCGTCGAGGGCCTGACGCCCGACGATTACGTCCAGATCGCCAGGCAACGCGGCGTGACCATCCAGGATCACCCGGGCATGACGACCTTCAGCATCAAGTTCAACAACCAGCAGGGCCCGACGGCGGACAAGAACCTGCGCAAGGCGATCGCCTATGCCTTCGACTATGAAGGCCTCGTGCAGATCTACAACGGCGCAGCGAAGCTCCAGACCAGCCCCTTCCCGAACGCCCTGCGCGGCCATGTCGACGTGCCGGGCATTCCGCGCCAGGACCTCG
>DASRWK010000291.1:0-7451 GCA_035776715.1 Microvirga sp. | reverse complement strand
GGGCTCCGATCTGGGCCAGCAGGCGCACAATGGCCGAAGCGCTCTCGTCGACGACGCCGCGTCCGGCCATCTGCTGCAGGGCGTGGGTGACGGACTTCGCCATCGCGGCCCGCACGGCGAAGTAGCCGGCCTCGTGCAGGTTGTCCGAGCCGGAATGCCCGCCCAGGGCGAAAACCTGGACACAGGCCAACGCCGTCTCGGGATCCTCGAGATCCTCGCCTTCGCTCTGGGCGATCCGTGCGATCGACCGCAGCATGATCGCCGTCGAGATCGGCAGCTCCACCAGGACTGCCGAGACACCCAGAGCCCCACCCATGGCTCCGGACAGAACTGCGAGCGCCTTGTGAGCGCGGGTCTCGGGGTCCCTGCCTTCCTTCGGGATCGTCCGGAGCGCGTAGCGCAGGGCGCGGGTGAGCGCCGCCTGCGTTGCTTTCGAGATCATGTCCGAGGCCACTTGGGGAAGCGCCTGCCCGAGCAGCTCGATCGGCCGGCCGGCCAGGGCGGAAAGCCTGGCGACGTAGCTCGGCCCCTCAAGCGCGAGCACGGCCTGCCGCAGTGCCTCGCGATCCTCGTCTGAGAGGGCGACCTCGGGTGTTCCTGCGTGGGTGACTGGAGCCGGGAGGGGCTCCAGCCGGCGAAGTTCCTGGCTCATGCGACTTATGTGGGGATCCCGGACTGCTTCGGACAGCCCGCAACCTCTCAACTCAGCTTGGCGTTGGTCTGCGGGGGTCGGAGGAGCCGATGTTGATCAAATCCGCCGCGGTCGTCGTTTCCCTGATGATGGCCCAAGTCGCCGCGGCACAGCCTGTGCCACCTCTGCCGCCACCACGACCCATCGAGACACCTTCTCCCGCGACACCCCCTGCCTCACGGCCTGAGGCTCCGCCGGAGCCGACGGTGGACGCAACACCGACACTCTCGGCGACCGGCGATTGCCTTGCAGGCCTGAAGGCGGCCGGGTTCGAGATCGAGCCTGCGGAGCCGCCCAAGGTCTCGAACGAGCTCTGCCGGATCGAGACGCCGGTGCGGCTCAAGGCCGTGCCGGTTCCGACGAAGCCTGAGACGGTTGTCCTGCTCGCCAATCAACCGATCCTGGCCTGTCGATTCGCCGGACCGTTCGGATACTGGATCGGCGATCTCGTCGCTCCGCTCATCACCGGCATCAAGGGAAGCGACCTGAAATCCGTCCAGACGGGCCCAGGATTCGAGTGCCGCAACCGGAACCGGGCGGCAGCGGGCAAGCTCTCGGCCCATGCGCAAGGGCTCGCGATCGACATCGCCGGCTTCGAGCTCGCCAATGGAACGACCCTGCGGATCAAGCCCGAAGCCGACACCGGATCGGATCCGGCGCTCGCAGCTCTCCGGACAGCAGCCTGCGGCTGGTTCACGACGGTCCTCGGTCCCGGTTCGGACGAGGCGCATCACGATCACCTTCACGTCGACATCGAGCGACACGGATCCAGCGACCGTTACCGGATCTGCCAGTAGGCGATCATCTCTCTGACATTGCTAGTCCCGGGCGGTCACCTTGTCCTGGGTCATGGTGTCGAAGTCGCTGGCGTCATGGCGCTCGTGCAACTGCTCCGAGGGCTCGCCGAATGTGCGGTTCACGATCCGCCCCCGCTTGACGGCGGGGCGAGCGCCGATCGCATCAGCCCAGCGCCGGACGTGCCGGTACTCCTGCACGGACAAGAACTCGCCCGCCTCGTACAGCCGCCCCTGAACTAGGCCGCCGTACCACGGCCAGATGGCCATGTCGGCGATTGTGTATTCGGACCCCGCCACGTATTCGTTGCCCGCGAGTTGCCTGTCGAGCACGTCGAGCAGACGCTTCGTTTCCATCGCGAACCGATCGATCGCATACTCGATCTTCAGGGGCGCGTAGGCATAGAAATGCCCGAAGCCTCCTCCGAGATAGGGCGCGCTGCCCATCTGCCAGAACAGCCAGGACAGGCATTCGGCACGCCGGTCGGCTTCGCTCGGCAGGAAGGCCCCGAACTTCTCTGCGAGGTACAGCAGGATCGCGCCCGACTCGAAGACCCGGATCGGCTCCGGGCCGGTGCGGTCGACCAAGGCGGGGATTTTGGAGTTCGGGTTCACGGCCACGAAGCCGCTGCCGAACTGATCGCCCTCGCCGATTCTGATCAGCCAGGCATCGTACTCCGCGCCGGAATGGCCCAGCGCCAGCAGCTCCTCCAGCAGGATGGTCACCTTCTGGCCGTTGGGCGTTCCTAACGAGTAGAGCTGCAGCGGGTGGCGGCCGACAGGGAGCTCCTTCTCGTGCGTGGCTCCGGCGGTCGGGCGGTTGAGGCTCCCGGCAGGGCTGCCGCTCCCCTTGTTCCAGGTCCAGATCTTCGGCGGCACGTAGTCGGATGAATCGGTCATTCCTGCTGCTCCTGGCATCCGCGGGGTGTGCATCCGGAATCGGCGAATCCCGCTGTCGGACCTTTTGTAACGGAAGATGAGGCCGTGCGCTTCAATCGTCGACGATGCGCGCATCGCTCACGCATCTGGTGATGAGTGCCGACGGCAGCAATCGCGTGAAATTGAACAAGCGCCCGCGGTTAATCGCCTCGACATCTTGAGACTGTGGTAAGCGGGCATTCACGCGACCTCACGATATGCACGAACGACAACGAACACTGCCATGACCCAGCACCTGAAGATCGACTTCGTCTCCGACGTGGCCTGCCCGTGGTGTGTCATCGGCCTGCGAGGGCTCGAGCAAGCGCTTGCCAATGCCGCGGACGCGGTGGAGGCCGACATCACCTTCCAGCCGTTCGAGCTCAATCCCGGCATGCCCGCTGCAGGGCAGAATCTCGTGGAGCATATCGCAGAGAAATACGGCTCCACGGCGGAGCAGTCGGCCGCCAGTCGCGCGATGATCCGATCGCGTGGAGCCGAGGTTGGCTTCACGTTCAACATGTCGGAGGAGAGCCGGATCTACAACACGTTCGATGCCCACCGTCTTCTGCACTGGGCGGGGACCGTCGGGCGCCAGCGGGAGTTGAAGCACTCACTGTTCAGGGCCAACTTCACGGATGGCGTGAACGTGTCGGACCATGGGGTGCTGCTGGATGCTGCCGCTGCGGCCGGACTCGATGGGGATGAGGCGCGCGAGGTACTGGCATCGGGGCGCTATGCCGAGGAGGTCCGCGATGCCGAGCGGGAATGGATCTCTCGTGGCATTCGCTCGGTTCCGGCTGTCGTGATCAACGGGACATGGCTGATCTCCGGCGGCCAGCCCGCCGGTGCCTTCGAGCAGGCGCTGCGCGGCATAGCGGCCGAGCTCGGGCAAGGCTCGGCCGGCGCCTGACACGCGTCGATTTCGAGCGGAGGCGGAAGGTTGGCGTTGAGCCTGCGTGTATTGGCCGTCAGCCTTGGGCGTGCCGCCGTGGAGTTGGCGATGCCCCCAGCTCCCAGCGCCCGTTGCGTGATGCTGGCGATCTTCCACGCGCCCAGGACTTTGCCGAACCGAATCTGGTTGGCTCCGCACGGGTGGTCAACGCTCTCCTGCGGCAGCCCACATCGAAAAGCTCGCACAAACGTCGCCGTCGACTGCTTTCCTTCGTGAGCGGGCTGAACCTGCCGCATCTCGAGACGGCTCATCCGTCGTTCGGGGTCTCGAGACGGTTTAAGCCGCGCATGGCTCCGTGAAACAGGTGTCCATTAGTCAGCCACGCAGGACAGACGCGTGCGACGCCGCACCGCCGGCCGATGACGACCGCGATATCCAGCACCTTGAACATGGTCATACAGGAGGGTGCCATGCAGGAAGACAGAGAACGGGATTCGCGAGCCGCGGCCATCACGGCCATCGTCGCTCTGGGCTGCACCATTGGTGTTCTCTACCTGCCGCTTGTCCTGCGCTGAGTACAGTTATAGGTGCGGCTATCGCTCGGCCCTGGCCTAACCGGTCGGCATCGTCACCGTTACATCCGTTCGGCCCATCAGCCTCTGCAACTCATTGCAGTCCCGGGCCCTGAGGCCCTGGAGATGCTCCAGGCCCTGCACCTCCGGCCCATCGATGAGATGTACGACGAGACCGTTGGCTTCCCGTGCAACCGTGGCGATCGTCACGAGCCCGGTCGGCGTCTCCCGCTCGATGCGTCCTCCCAGAAGATCATCGCATTGCAGGCGCAGTATGATCTCCATCTGGCTTCTCCTCGGTGCTTGCTCAGCGCCTTATAAACGGGGCAGGAACCGTCTCGGATCCTGAGCCACCGACAGGAGCGCGCCCAGCGGGAGCGCTCCGTCACTCACATCGGACGAACGCGCTGATGGTGTTGGCGACGTCCGCTAGATCGGGCGGCGAGAGGCGCGTCGTGCTGGACGTAGTCCGAAACTCGACCCGGGTGCTCTCCAGGAAGGTTGCAAGCGCTCCAGCCTTGATCGCGAAGTTCACATTCTGTGGAAGGTCTCCGATGGCGGCGACCGTCTTGAGAGCATTGAGCTTCGAAGTCACCACGCCGACGGCATTGCCGTTCTCGTCCAGCAGCGGTCCGCCGCTGTTCCCAGGCTGGACAGGCGTCGAGATCTGCAGGAAGCGGGTGTCGTCCCCGATGCCTGTCAACGCGGTCACATTACCGAGGGTAAAGTTGCCGGAACTCGCCAGAACGCTGGAGAGGGGAAAACCGAAGGCCGCGACGGCCTCGCCCAGACGCACGCCGGCTCGGATGGTGGCCACCTTCTCTGCCGTATACTCGGCTTTCAGCAGAGCCAGATCATTCGTCGTATCACGGGCCAGAACCCGCGCTGGAAGGAGAGCGCCGTTGGCCGGCTTGATCTGAACAGCCGCGCAGCCCTCGATCACGTGATTGTTCGTGACGAGATGCCCTTCCCGTGTGACGAAGAAACCTGTTCCCGAGGACGAGAGCTTCTCCTCCTTGAGACCCGGGCTCGGCGCGACAGGGGCAGGTCGCGAAACCGCGACACTCTCAGGCCGAGGCGCCGGCGCGCTCCTCGGGATATAGCCCTCCTCCTCGAGGTGCTTGCGCAGGGCGACCGGAAACTCGATGGTGCGCTCCTTGCCGTCCGGACAGGATCCTCCCACCTTCGCCACCGTGCATTCGGTCAGAGGCCAGTCGGTGGATCGGTCGTAGAGAGGCAGCATCCGGCTCCACGCATCGTCGAACTCGCCGACAACGGCCTTCGTCGCCACCCAGGCGGCGAGAAACCCGTTCGAGCGCCACAGGCTCGGCTCTCGGCTTGCGAGGTACTCGATCCGGTACAGCTCCTGGCGCATGTAGGATCGGAAGGCCGGATGCGCCGTCACATCAACGAGGCGATCGCCGGAGAGCTTCGAAATGCTTTCGGGCGCCCAGGACCCGGCATACGGTGCGAAGGCGTAGAGGAAGCTCTGATCGACACTCAGCAGTTCGGCGGCGCCATCGCCGTCGATGTCATCGAAGGTGTAGCCGCCGTCCCCATCGATGGTCTTGCCTTGGACGACACGCCACTCGTTTCCGACCTTCGTGGCGATCTTGGTCACCGTGCAACAATGCGCACCGCCCCAGAAGGACGAGAAGATGACCTGCGGCTCGGAGCTGGTGGGGTCGAGGCGCACGACAGTGACCTCGGCGTTCGGCTCCTCGTTCGAGCTCTCCTCAAGACGGGCCGTGAACGCGAGCCGACCGTTCGCATGCCCGGACAGGACCGGGAACCGCCCACTGCCCTTGTCGCTCGCGAGACTTGAGACGCTGAGTGCCAGTTCGCCGGAGCGCAGATTGACCTGTTTCGAGCCGTCGTACTTTGCATGTGCGAGAGGCTTGAAGGTCGAGGGCCTCCAGACTTCGGCAACGTATCCCTGACCCTTGGTGATGATCGTGTCGTTGGGGATTTCGCCTGCTCGGACCAAGGCTTCCTTGTAGGCCCGTGGGTTCGGGATCCGCTCGGGACCGGCGACGATGGCGTACCATCCGTTCGTCGCCTGCATGACCCTCACGGTCGGAAAGCGCCAGCGGTAGGCGCGGGCGACGCCGATGGCCTCATCAAGGCTCTGCCGGCTCGCCAAAGCAACCCAGCGAGCGTCACCCGTAAGCGTGAAGGAGTTCGCCAGGGCCGATGAACTGAGCGCACATATCGCAATGGTAGCGGCAATGGAAACAAGACGCATGTCACCCCCCGACGACCGCCACTCAGCCAATCCACTGGCGACCTGTCAACTCAGAACAACTACGGAGAGAACTCTGCCTGCTCCAGAAGAGCGGCTATCAGGCCGAAAAATGAGCAGCATTGGGAACCTTAGCCGTTTCTGGTCGTCATCCTACGGACGTCCTCGATAAGGGATGCGGCCAGCCCCGGGGAGACCGCCGATGCGACAATGGATCACCTGCGCTTACCTCCTCCTCGGAGCCCTTGCCACGCCCGTTCACGCCGTAGGCGCCGAGGTATCGATCTCGGTGAACAAGACGACCCAGCGCATGACGGTTTCGGTCGATGGCGTCGAACGCTACTCGTGGCCCGTCTCGACCGGAACGATCGACTACTCCACGCCCACAGGAGCGTTCACGCCCTCGCGCCTGGCAAGGGAGCACTACTCCCGCGAATGGGACAATGCGCCCATGCCGCACTCGATCTTTTTCACCGACGCCGGTCACGCCATCCATGGCAGCCGGGCCACGAGCCGACTGGGCCGGCCGGCTTCACACGGCTGCATCCGGCTGTCGCCGACGAACGCCCGCATTCTTTTCAATCTCGTGCAGGCCGAGGGGCTTGGCAGCACCAAGATCGAAGTTACCGGCATCGACCCGATCGGAACGGCCATCATCAGCGAGGACGGCACCCGCATCGACTACAGCCGCCTGACCAGCTTCGATCCGCTCGCCCAGGGGATCATGGCCGGGAGCGGCCCGGCCCGGCGGCCTCCTATCCTCAGGCAGCCATAGCAAAGTCGGGCATCTCCGGCACACGTACGGATCCTGCGGCCCTGAAACGGAAAAGCCCAGGCTCCGCGGTGAACGGACAGGATGCCTTCGCATCTCTGCCTCGCGCAGTACGGGCCTGGGCTGATCGGGTACCAGACGGGCGCTCGCATCGTCAGGCGAGCGCAGGAACAGGCCGGGCCGGATTACATCCGTCCTGGCACGGCCTCATCGAAACCGGCGGTGACGCCCGCCGCTCTCGACGTCCACAACAATGTCCGCTGGGGTGAGCCTCATATGGGGATGGAAGCCTGTCGGCGCAAGGGCTGCCCCGCCGCCCGGACGACCCGTTACGGGAAAGGATCACAGGAGCAGGCCTGCCTTCCCCGCCTGCCTCCGACCCGGCCGCCCGCCCGCGCTTCGTGCCGTCGAGGCGGAACGGCGTCTTGAGACAAAGCGTTGTTGGAACAAGGCTTTCCAGATGACCGGAGGCTTCCCATGAGCCCCAAACAGCGCGAAGCTCTGATCGCCGGCGTGGCTCTCGCGGCGCTGGTTGCCAGTGTCGAGGCCGCGGCGGCCCAGGGCGAG
>DASRWK010000290.1:0-11162 GCA_035776715.1 Microvirga sp. | reverse complement strand
GATCACGCTGCCCACATCCGTCGGGTCGACCAGGACGCGGGTTTCCGCAGTGTCCAGTACAGCCAGAAGTCGTTGTGCCTCCCATGGAAGAGCGTCCGGCCCTGCCGCCCGGGCGGCAGGACCTTGACGCCCCCTCGCCTGCTTGGCGCGACCTGCCTTTTTCGACGACCGAAGCACCGGGAGACCTGTGGAGGCAATCGCTTGATGAACGTGCTCGTTCTCTTTTTTGTTCATGATTTGTTCCTATAAATAAAGAAAGAAAGGACCGGCCCCTCCACCAGTGATAGTGGGCTCATATGCCTAGTTGTCAACGGGATTCAAAACTGTTGATAACAGTGAGGATAAGTCGAGGAGCGCCTCTCCCGGGCCAACAACGGCCATGATGGGAACATCCTCGCAATCGGCAGGGCAGCAAAAAGCCGCCCTCGCGGGCGGCTTGAAGAGTCGCGCGTCTCGGACGGCTCAGGCGCGCGAGGTCCGGCGCTTCCGGCGCTGCTGACCGAGACCCATCTCCTTGGCGAGCTCGGAGCGAGCCTTGGCATAGTTCGGGGCGACCATCGGATAATCGACCGGCAGACCCCACTTCTCGCGGTACTGCTCGGGAGTCATGTTGTACTGCGTGCGCAGGTGGCGCTTCAGCGACTTGAACTTCTTCCCGTCCTCCAGACAGACGATATAGTCGGGAGTGACGGACTTCTTCACGGGAACGGCCGGCTTCGGAGCCTCGACCGGAGCTTCCACGGTGCCGCCGCCGACACGCATGAGAGCGGAGTGGACATCGTTGATCAGCGTGGGCAGGTCGCCCGACGGTACAGAGTTGTTGCTCACATAGGCCGACACGATATCCGCGGCCAGCTCAATGTAGTTCGATGCAGCGATATTGTCGCTCATTTTGATTTTCTTCCTTTCCGGCCCACAAGAACAGCTCAATTTCCTTTCAGACTGCTGTTTTGAGCAGCCGTTGCGCAAGCAATGCTTGCCTCATTCTTGAGCCGCTCTGTACATGCACAGAGATCGTGCCTGCCCGTTGAGGTATGTCAAATCCGCTCGAAACACAAGATCACCAAAAGGAAAACTTTGGAAAACTTGGGGTCAACTTTCAGTGTGCAATAAACCTAGGTTTAACCAATGGGAAGCGCAAAAACGGGCTGTAGCAACGCAATACTGAATTCGAGCGCCTCCTACCAGAAGAAGTAGCTATAAAGCAAACGCTCCAGGAGCAGGAGCAGCATTCCATCTCGACATCGCCCGAACCCTGCATGGGAAATCCGAGTTATGTGTGCATAATCGCTCCTTCCCTCATCCCTCTCTGGCCAATCTGGATCGTTTCATGAAACTAGAGCGTCTTCCATCCCACGCCCTGCCTCCTGCGCCGGTCACGCCGGCAAGGCCGCACAGCTTCGAAGTGCACGGGGTGACGATTCAGGACGACTATGCATGGCTCAAGGCCGAGAACTGGAAGGAGGTGCTCAAGAATCCGGCTGCCCTCGATCCGGCCATCCGTGAGTCCCTGGAGCAGGAGAACGCCTATGCCTCGGCCGCCTTTGCCGGGACGGAGGATTTCCAGGCCCGGCTCGTGGCGGAGATGCGCGGGCGCATCAAGGAGGACGATTCGACCGTTCCCCAGCCGGACGGCCCCTTCGCCTATTTCACCCGCTACCGGGAGGGCGGGCAGCACCCCCTCGTCTGCCGGCAACCGCGGGACGGCGGCGACGAGACGATCATGCTCGACGGGGACAAGGAGGCCGAAGGGCACGCCTTCTTCGACCTCGGCGGGGCGGATCATTCCCCGGATCATCGCCTCCTTGCCTGGGGCTCTGACGTGAAGGGCTCCGAATACTTCACGATCCGCATTCGCGACATCGAGACGGGCGAGGACCTCTCCGACGAGGTGCCGCACACCTCCGGCGGCGTGGTGTGGCTCAACGACAGCTCCGGCTTCTACTACGTTGAGCTCGACGAGAATCATCGCCCGGTCAGGGCCCGGCGTCACCTGATCGGCACGGACCCGGCCCAGGACCAGACGATCTACGAGGAGAAGGATCCCGGATTCTTCGTCAAGCTCGGCGTCACCCAGTCGGACGCCTTCGTTCTGATCGAAGCGAGCGACCACGAAACCTCGGAGGTCTGGCTCCTCGACCGGTCCGATGCCTCGGCCACGCCCCGCCTCGTCGAGGCACGCACCCCCCGATTGCAGTACGATGTGGAACATCACGGGGACAGCCTGATCATCCTCACAAACGCGGATGGTGCGGAAGACTTCAAGATCGTGACCGCGCCGGCCGCGTCTCCCGGGCGGGCTCACTGGAAAGACCTTGTTCCCTATCGGCCCGGGACGATGATCCTCTCAGTCGTGGCCCTCGCCCGCTATCTCGTGCGGCTGGAGCGGGAGAATGCCAATCCAAGGATCGTGCTTCGCGAGATGGCGACGGGCCGGGAGGACACCATCGCCTTCGCCGAGGAGGCCTATTCGCTCGGCTTCACGCCCGGCTACGAATTCGACACGGACGTGATCCGCTTCCACTATTCATCGCTGACCACGCCCAACGAGGTGACGGACTACAACCTCCGCACGGGCGAGCGCACCCTGCGCAAGAGGCAGGAGGTCCCGAGCGGCCATGATCCGGCCGACTACGTGACCCGCCGTCTCTTCGCCACCGCACCGGACGGAGAGCGGGTCCCCATCTCGATCCTGCACCGGCGGGAGATCGTGCTCGACGGCTCGGCTCCCTGCCTCCTCTACGGATACGGTTCCTATGGCATGTCCATGCCCGCGAGCTTCCGCACGGGGATCCTCTCCCTGGTGGACCGGGGCTTCGTCTATGCCATCGCCCATATCCGCGGCGGCACGGAAAAGGGATGGCGCTGGTATCTCGACGGCAAGCGCGAGAAGAAGACGAACACCTTCAAGGACTTCGTCGCCAGCGGCGAGGCTCTGATCGAGGCCGGCTATACGTCGCGGGGGCGGATCGTGGCCCATGGCGGCAGCGCGGGCGGCATGCTGATGGGCGCCGTCGCCAACATGGCTCCGGACCTCTTCGCCGGCATCATCGCCGAGGTTCCCTTCGTGGATGTGCTCAACACCATGCTGGATGCCGAGCTTCCCCTCACTCCGCCCGAATGGCCCGAATGGGGAAATCCGGCCGCCGACGAGGCCGCCTTTCATACCATTCTGTCCTATTCGCCCTATGATAACATAAAGCCGCAAGCCTATCCTGCGATCCTGGCGCTCGCCGGTCTCACGGACCCGCGTGTCACCTATTGGGAACCCGCCAAGTGGGTCGCCAAGCTCAGGGCCACGATGACAGGGGGCGGGCCGATCCTGCTCAAGCTCAACATGGATGCGGGCCATGGGGGAGCTGCCGGGCGTTTCGATCGATTGGAGGAAGTTGCCCTCGCCTATGCGTTCGCGATCAAATGCATCGAGGGAAGGAAGGTCTGATGCCGCATGCCCTCGTGGCCGCATAGGACTCCTTGTGAGTGAGCCTGGATGAGCAAGCGTGAGAATGTACCGGCCCTAGACAAGAGCACTCCCGTCCGGAGGAGAGCCAACTCTCGTGAGCCCGATATGGAGCGGATTGCGGAACTCGAGCGCCAGCTGCGCCTGACCAGCAGCAAACTGCGCATGGCTCTCGACGTCGGAAAGCTAGGCTCGTGGGAACGCAACCTCGAGACGGACGAGATCACGGGCTCGTCCGACTTCAAGGCCTGCCTGGGGCTCAAGCCCGATGCAAGGCTTACCTATACGGACCTGCAGGCCATGTTCCACCCGGCCGACGTCGAGCGCATCAATCAGGCGGTATCCTATGCGCTTCGCACCAGGACCGACTTCAACATCGAACACCGCGTTCTCAAGGCCGACGGGAGCATCGGCCATGTTCACATGCGTGGCGGTGCGATCTACGAGGACGACAAGCCGATACGCTTCGTCGGCGTGCTGCAGGACATCAAGGAACGGCAGAAAATCAGGGAGGAGATGGATCAGGCCCAGCGCCGCCAGGAGTTCCTGCTCAGGCTCAACGATCAGCTCAGCACCATCGACGATCAGTATCAGATCATGGAGATTGCCGCGCGCGATTTGAGCGAGCTTCTGAAGGCCGACACCGCAGGTTACGGCGAAGTCTACGAGGATCGCGGCGTCGTCATCGTCGAGCGTGAATGGTCGCGGGGGCTCATCAGTAACGAGGGGAAGGTTGAAAAGCTCGATAACGGCTCCGGAATTCTCAAGATCCTGGAGCGTGGACAGGCCGCCATCATCAACGATGTGAGAGCGGATCCCCGCCTCGGCGATCCGGCCGTGCAGGCGTTTTACAGCACCATCAACGTGCGCTCCTGCTGCGCAGTCCCTATTCATAAGAACGGACGCTTCACGGCCGAACTTTATGTCTATTCATCGGCCCCGCGCGACTGGTCGAGCGATGAGGTGGCACTCGTCGAGGATGTGGCGGAGCGCACCTGGCTGGCGATCGAGAAGGTCAGGGCCGAGGCGAACCTGCGCGAGATCGAGGCGCGGTTCAAGCTCATCGCGGAATCGCTGCCCGCCCTGGTCTGGATCGTCGACCCGGACGTCAGGCTGACCTATGCCAACGAGCGCTGGGTCAAGTATTCGGGCCTTCCTCCGGAAGAGGCCCTCGGCCATAGCTGGATGCAGGCGATCCATCCCGACGACATGGCGCGCATGCACGAAGAGCTGAAGAGCGTCATGCGGGATCACATCCCCTATACGACCGAAGCCCGCTATCGGTCTCATGCGGGTGTCTACCGCTGGCATATCATCCAGGCGGAACCGTTCTACAAGGAAGGAACATTCTGCGGCTGGGTCGGCACCAGCGTCGACATTCAGGACATCAAGGAAACGGAAGCGGCCCTGCGGCTCAGCGAGGAACGGCTGTCCCTGGCGCAGCGGGCTGCCGGCATCGGTGTCTACGATTGGGACATGGTCACCGGCAAGATCGTCTGGACTGCCGAACAGGAGCGTCTGTTCGGCATCGAGCCCGGCAAGTTCAAGGGAGACATCTCCGGCTGGAAGGAGAGGGTTCACCCCGAGGACCTGGCTTCCGTCCTCAAGATCATGGAAGAAACCGAATTGCGCCGGGACACGGAGCTCAACCTGTCCTACCGGATCATTCGGCCGGACGAGAGCATCCGCTTCATCGACACGACATCTCTGTACTTCTATGACGACAATGGCACGCCGACGCGCCTGGTCGGCATCAATATCGACGTCACCCGCTACAGGCAGGCGGAACAGCGCCAGCATCTTCTGATCCGCGAGCTTCATCACCGCGTCAAGAACACCTTGGCGACGGTTCAAGCCATCGTAGGCTCCACCGCACGCACCGCATCCAGCATCGACGAGTTCTATCAGGGTTTCGTGGGGCGCATCGTATCGCTCGCGCGCACCCACAATCTTCTGACCGAAGACCTTTGGCAGAGGGCCGATCTCCAGGAACTCGTGACGACGGAACTCGGCCCCTATGAGGACGAGGCCCGCAACCGCATCCTCATCGAGGGCCCGCATGTGGAGCTCCCCTCGGAAGCGGCGGTGCCCGTCGGCATGGCCATTCACGAACTCACCACCAATGCCGCCAAGCACGGTGCTCTGTCCACCTTCGGCGGGCAGGTGGAGGTCCGTTGGCATGTCGAGCCGGAAGGAGAGAGCGCGAAGTTGCACTTCACGTGGACGGAGAATGGCGGCCCACGTGTCACGGCCCCGTCCCGCCAAGGCTTCGGCTCACGCCTGCTGCAACGGGTTCTTGCCGCCCAGCTGCAGGCTCAGGTGAACTGGGACTTCCGGGAGAAGGGCCTTCACTTCTCGATGACCATGCCGATTCCGCGTGAGCCGCCCCTTTTCAACCCCGATAAGTAGGGCGCACGCTTCAATCCTGGCCGATGAGAGCCGCTGCAGAAGAGCGGAAGGACCAGCCCTCCGCGCCCAAGACAGAGTCGAAGGAGACGCCATGCTGCTGAACGCAAATCGATCGCATCTTCTCGTGGTGGATGTGCAGGCCAGACTCATGCCGGCCATCCACGAGGGCGATTCCATAATCAGGAACATCGACACGCTGCTGCAGGCGGCGCCCCGGCTCGGTGTTCCGGTCGCGGTCACGGAGCAATACCCGAAAGGGCTTGGCCCCACGGTCGCCTCCATCGCCGAGGCCCTTCCGGCAGGGGCGCCCGTTCTCGCGAAGACGAGCTTCTCCGCGGCCGCCGACCCGGCAACGGCCGAGCATGTTGCCCGGCTTCGCGGCGAGGGCCGCGATCAGCTCGTCATCTGCGGAGCCGAGGCGCATATCTGCGTGCTGCAGAGCGCAATCGGCTTCAAGGCCACCGGGCTCGAGGTCTTCGTGGTCGCCGATGCGGTGTCGAGCCGCTCGCCGCATAGCGTCAGCGCCGCCTGCGCCCGCCTGCTCCATGCGGGCTGCCATTGGGTGACGACGGAGATGGTGGCATTCGAATGGATGGAGAGGGCGGCGACGGAGGATTTCCGCGCCCTCTCTCCGCTGTTCAAGTAGCAGGGCCCCCGCCCTCGCCGCCGGAGGCGATAAAGGCTTTCAGCTCATCGAGGGACTGGAAGCGGAAGACGCCCCCGGGGGTCTGCGCCTCGATCGAGCCGTCGGAGAACATCACATAGGTGTTGTCGCCGGAATTGTAGGTGCCGATGATCGTCGCGGCGCCGGGAGGAGCCTCCTCCGCAACCTCCCGGTTCGCCTCCCCGGAGGCGGCGGGTTCCTCTTGGGAAGAGGCAGGCTCAGAAACGGGTTCTAGCGCAGGGGCCGATGCGGGCTCGGTCGACGGCTCCCGGAGATCGTCGCGGGCAGGTTCGTCGCCGCGCTCCTCCTCGATCTCGTCCAGCCTGGGCTCGTCCCCGAAGAATGCCGTATTGGCGGGCGCATTGCGGGATTCCGCGTAAGTCTCGCCGACCCGCCCGGCCAGAAGGAAATCCGGAACCTTGACTTCGCCGGCTTCGTCCTCGCCATGGCGCCCACCCTCGTCGGAGAGCGTCCTGGTCGGGACGGGCGAAAGACCCTCGCCGGCCGTCGCGGCGTCGGCCTCGTCTCCGCGGCTCTCGGCTGCGGGCTCGGGCCTATCGCCTTCCGCGAAAAGCGGCAGGTCAGGCTGCGCCTCGTCCCGATCCTTGGCCTCGCCGCGGCCGATCATTCCGCCGCCCAGCAACCCTCCCGCGAGAGCGGCCGCCGAAAGCCCGGTGGGCGATGAAACATCCTCGCCCCGGACCGCTTCATCGACGCCGATGCGCAGGCGGGCAAGCTCGGACTGGATCCGGGCGAGCTTCGAGACCGCTGCGGTGATGCCCAGCAGGAGCGCGCCACATGCGGCGCTGAAGCTCCCGGCGATCACCATCGTCCAGCCACGTTCTATCAGAACGATGTCCCATCCGAAGAAAGCTGCCAACAACCCGCCAACGATCATCGCAAAAGCGAGGGCCAGAAGAGCGATGATCATGCCGTCTCCATCATACGCAAACCAAGTCTTTCGAAGGCAAAGCTATGCCTCTATAGGCGAAAGGCAACCACCTGGAAAGATTGGCCAGAAAAAAGTCCGCCTCCGGACCGTTGCTCTTGAGGCCGTGGAGCTTTAACTAACGCAGCAGGTCGCTCAATCCAAAGGAGACGCCGATGTCGTTCACTCTGCCCGAACTGCCCTATGCTTACGATGCCCTGCAGCCCTATATGTCGCGCGAAACCCTCGAGTTTCACCACGACAAGCATCATGCGGCTTACGTCAACACCGGCAACAACCTGCTGAAAGGCACGGAATTCGAAGGCAAGAGCGTCGAGGAGGTCGTGAAAGGCTCCTACGGTCAGAACCAGGCTCTCTTCAACAATGCCGGCCAGCACTACAACCACATTCACTTCTGGATGTGGATGAAGCCCAATGGCGGCGGCGCTCTGCCGGGCAAACTCGAGAAGAAGATCGTCGAGGACCTCGGCTCCGTCGACAAGATGAAGGAAGACTTCATCCAGGCGGGCGTCAGCCAGTTCGGCTCCGGCTGGGCCTGGCTTGCCGTGAAGGACGGCAAGGTCACCGTCATGAAGACCCCGAACGGCGAGAACCCGCTGGTGCACGGCGCTCAGCCGATCCTGGGCTGCGACGTGTGGGAGCACTCCTACTACATCGATTACCGCAACCGCCGTCCCGATTACATCAAGGCCTTCCTCGACAACCTGGTGAACTGGGAGCACGTCGAGGAAATGTTCGAAACCGCGATGAAGTAAGCGGATCTCTTTCGTTGCGTCGGACGGGCCTCTTCAGAGGCCCGTTTTGTTTTGGTGCGTGGCGCTGCCGCTGGCCCGCCAGAACTCCGCATTGGGTATGCAGCCGCCCGAATCGGAGCTGAATTCGGGTCTGATGCGATTGAGGAAATACATATCGATCGCACCGATATGTTTGACGCCCACGGAGCCCCGCGCCTCGGCCTCGAACAAGCGCGCCACATAGTGGAAGGTGCTGGCCGAAATATTGATGCGCCCCGGTTCGCAGGCTTCCTCGAGCCGCTGTGCGACATTCACCGCATTGCCCCAGATGTCGTAGGTGAAGCGTCGGTGACCGACGATGCCCGCGATCACGGGACCGGTGTTGATCCCGATGCGCAGTTCCCAGGGATCGAGGCGCAGCTTCTCGCGTTGCCGGTTGGCGCTCCGGATATAGGCCTGCATCTGAAGGCCGGCCAGGCAGGCGTCGAGGGGATGAGTGCGATTGGGTGCCGGGAGCCCGCCGGCGCAGAGATAGGCATCGCCGACGGTCTTGATCGTCTCCAGCCGGTTCTCCGTCGCAATCTCGTCGAAACGCCCGAAATTCTGATCGAGCTGGTTGAGGAGGCGGGCTGGGTCGAGCGTTTCGGTGAGGAGAGTGAACTTCTTGAAGTCCGCGAACAGGATCGTGATCGCCTCATGGAATCGAGGCTCGACCTTCCCGTATTGCTGCAGCTCCGCGGCCACCGGCTCCGGCAGGATGTTGCGCAGGAGCCGGTCGGATTGGTCCCGCGCCTCCTCCGCCGAGGCCTTGGCCCGAGCGAGCTCGTTCAACAGGGCATTGCGCTCCAGAAGCTGACGCCGCAGCTCCAGGAGAGTCATGGCCTGTTGCGCCAGACGGCGCACCGCCTCGCGCTGGGAGGGGCGCAGCTCGCGCGGCTCGAAGGCCACGACGCACAGGGTCCCGAGGGCATAGCCGTCCGGATTGATCAGGGGCATCCCGCAATAGAATCGCAGATACGGCTCGTGTGTGACGAGCGGCAGATCCTTGTAGCGCTCGTGCGCGGCCAGATCGGGGACATAGACGAGGTCGTTGGAGCAGACCGTGTGGCTGCAGACCGTGATCTCGCGCGGGCACTCGGTGAAGTCCGCGGGCAATCCGTATTTCGACTTCATCCATTGCCGGTGTTCGTCCACCAGGCTGACCAACGCGACGGGACAGCCGCAGAGCTCGGCCGCAAGTTCGGTGATGGCATCGAAGGCGAATTCGGGCGGGGTATCGAGCACCTGATAAAGGGCAAGCGCCGCCAGCCGCTCAGCCTCGTTGACGGAGGATACCTCTTGCATCGGCCCGCTCCTTCGGCCCCCAGCCTCTAGGATCGGTCTGCGCCGCGCCGTCTCCCCACTATACGCGCTTTTCAGCGGATTTCAGGGGTATTCGGCCTTGGCTCCATGGTTGAGGCAACGCCCGGAACCAGCCTGATCCCCCGTGCCTCCAGGAGTTCGCCGAATGCATCGGACCTCAAGTACTCAAGCTCCGCCACCCGGCTTTCCACGGCCGGATCGAGCCCGCGCAGTGCGTCGTCCCCGTAGCCGGGGTGACACATGACGAGCGGGGCTCGGCCCAGGTTCGAGAACGCGGCCTCGAAAATCCGGTGGGCAGGCACGGAGAGATCGAATGGCGCAAAGCCGGAGAAACCCCGGTTCGTGACGAAGCCCGCGGCATGAGCCTCCCGGGCGAAGCCTCGCGCAAAGGCTCCGACGGCGAGCGCCTTTGCGCGCCCGATGGGACGGCGCAGGATCGAGACGGTGCCGTCGGCGGGATCGCGCAGCCAGAAGCCCCCGGCATGGCCCCTCTGCCGGAGCACCTGGAGCAGAGCCCCCCTCCCCCCGTGCAGCACGTGCACGTGCTGATGCCCGTCGACGAAGGACGGCGCTTCGCCGTGAGCCTCCTGGAAGGCGTCGAGCTGACGGGCGATCTCGCCCATGATCTCGGTCCTGTCCAACCGTCCCAGGAAGGCATCGGCTATCAGCTCCTTGAGCGGCGGAAAGCGGCCCGTGGGAGCAAGCCGTGGCATGTTTGCCAGGGGCGCCCCGGTCGTGAGGTTGAGGTGCAGGCCGATCCCGATCCGTCTCCTCAGCGGCTTCAGATCGGGCGCGGCGCGGCGCCAGCCGGGCATGTTGGTCATGGCCCCCGTGGCCGACAATCGCCCCATCTCCGCCAGTTCCGCGATCCCCCGGCTCACACCGTCGCTGAGGCCATAATCGTCGGCGCAAAGAATGACGGTGCGGGATGAAGTCATGGAAGTCCTGAAATCGGCTTTGCCGCACCCTACCCCTCTTGAGCAAAGCTGCAAACTCGGCTCTTGATGCGCACGGTCATAAGGGTTCAAAGCCGTGGCGTCGCCCAAGCTCAGCGTCATCATTCCCGTCCATAATGAAAGCGCCAATATCGGGCCGCTCTGCGAGCGCCTGTTCCCGGTGCTCGAGCGCACAGGCCTTTCCTGGGAAGCGGTGTTCGTCGACGACGGCAGCCGGGACGATACCCTCGACGTCATCCGCTCCTTGAGCCGGACGGAGCCCCGGGTCGGGGCCATCTCCTTCAGCCGCAACTTCGGCAAGGAGATCGCCATCGCGGCCGGCCTCGACCACGCGAGGGGCAACGCGGTGGTGATCATGGACGCGGACCTGCAGCACCCGCCGGAGATGATCGAAGCCTTCGTGGAGCGCTGGCGGCAGGGATACGACATGGTCTACGGCCAGCGCACCGACCGCTCCGACGAGACGAGGGTGAAGCGCGGCTTCGCGCATCTGTTCTACCGTCTCTTCGCGCGTTTCGGCGAGATCGGCCTTCCCGAGGGCGCTGGCGATTTCCGCCTCATCGACCGCAAGGGGGTCGAGGTGCTGCGCGAGCTGCACGAGCGCGCGCGCTTCTCGAAGGGTCTCTAT
>DASRWK010000289.1:0-1781 GCA_035776715.1 Microvirga sp. | reverse complement strand
CCAGCGGCTGTCGCTCGCCGCAGGGCAGGGACACCGTTCCCTCTGGGGCCGCGTGATCTCCGTGCTGCCCCAGGAGCCGTGGCTGGCGCTCGACCCCACCATGCGGGCACGGGAGCAGGTGGCCGAGGGATATGGCTTCGTGCGCGGCCTGAACAAGGCGGAGGCGGACCTTCAGGCCGAGGCCGACTTGGCAAGCCTGGGTCTTAACGATGCTGGAGGCAGGTTGCCCTCGCAGCTTTCGGGCGGCATGGCCCAGCGCGTCGCCTTCGCGGCCGCGCGGGCAGGCGGAGCCCGAGTCGTGATCGCAGATGAGCCGACGAAGGGGCTCGACGTGGCTCGACGTGACGATGTCATCGCACTTCTTATGCGTGAGGTCGAACAGGGCGGCGGTCTCCTGACGATCACCCACGACCTGGAGCTGGCCCGCCGCATGGGTGGTGACCTCGCGGTGATGCTCAACGGTGCCATCATAGAGCAGGGGCCCGCCGAGGAGGTCCTCGGCGACCCGCGGCACGCCTACACCAGGCGCCTGATCGCGGCCGATCCTGCACACTGGCCGGACGGATCGCCGCGACGGACAACGGGCCAGCCCATCCTGATGGCGGAGAACCTCGGCAAGGCTCGTGGTGGACAGCGGCTGTTCAGCGGGCAGAAGCTCACGGTGCATCCGGGCGAGATCATCGGAATCACAGGTCCAAGCGGCTGTGGCAAGAGCACGTTCGGGGACATCCTGCTCGGCCTGCTGCCACCCGACGAGGGCACGGTCCGGCGCATTGAAGGGCAGCCTGCGATCAAGTTCCAGAAGCTTTACCAGGACCCGCCCTCCGCCTTTCCGCAGCGGATCACGTTGCGCCGGGCGATCCTTGATCTCGTCGAGCGGCATGGTCTGGATGCAGCACGGATCGGGCCGCTCCTCCGGCGGTTGCGGCTCTCGCCCGAACTCCTCGACCGTCGACCGACCGAGGTCTCGGGAGGCGAACTGCAGCGGTTTGCCTTGCTGCGCGTTCTCCTCCTCGATCCTGTCTTCCTCTTCGCGGACGAACCGACCTCGCGACTCGACCTCATCACGCAGCAGGAAACGGTCGGGCTTCTCGTCGAACTGGCGCGGGAGGAGGGCTGTGCGGTCCTGATCGTCAGTCACGATGCAGAACTGATCCGGAAGGTGAGCGACAGGCAGATCCGGTTCGCGGGAGAAGGCGGTCTTGGGGAGGCTAGCGCTAGGGTCGCATAGTTCCTTGCTCTCTGCCGGGAGGAGGATTGGATGATCTCAAAGGGACTCCAATGGTCATGGTGGGCCAATCCGTCTCCTGGGACTAGATGAAGCCGGGGAGGGACAGCTCCTTCTCCTGCTGCCGGCTTTGAGCTCGATATCGTCCGGCTCCGAGATGCACCCTCCCATGGGAGAGCTTGCAAACCCGTATCGGGTTGTCACCGTAGACCGGCCTGGGCTCGGCGATCATCCGCGTCCGATGGTGGATTGGTCTCCGGATGCGCTCCCACGGTTCTTGGAACGACTCCTTGGAGGGTCGTAGCACGTCCGTATGTCCTCGCTGCCGCCGGACACGCCGCCAGTTACATGCGTCCGGATCTTGGGCCTGCCCATCCATGGAAGGGCCGGAGGACTCGAGCCTCCCGGAATTGGATGATGACGCCGGCAGGGCTGAGGCCGGACTGCCATCCCACCTCGCCATGCTTGTGCCTCCTCCGCATGTGGGGAGTGGGGCGATTTATGAGTTCGACAGAGCTCCCTGGAGCGCCTGCACATTGTTGCGGATCATGTC
>DASRWK010000288.1:0-7669 GCA_035776715.1 Microvirga sp. | reverse complement strand
TTCAACTCCGACGGTCAGAATCCCGGCGACACGGTGATCTTCGGCTTCGACCAGCCGGGCCGTTACGACATCACTGCGGCATACATACCGCGATGCGTCTGAGCGTGGATGTGGCGTGCGTCCCCCATCACCAGGGCGGCGTGCCTCGAAAGCGAAGTTCGTTATTGAGGCTCATCCGGTGCGCCGCCTAGGTGCGGAGCAACGCCCCGATCCGCTGGCCGATGGAATCGGCGCCTCGTTTCCGGCGGCGCAGCTCCCCGTTGTGAGGTAAAAGAGAGACATGCTCAGCGATGACGATACTCTCTTTGCCGCCCTGATCGCCCGCGACCCTTCCTATGAGGGTTTTGCCTATGTGGGCGTGAGGACCACCGGCATTTTCTGCCGCCTCACCTGCCCGGCCCGCAAGCCGAAACGCAGCAACGTGGTCTTCTTCGGAAGCTGCGAGGACGCTCAGGAAGCAGGCTTCCGCCCCTGCCTGCGCTGCAAGCCATTGGAGCGACGACGGCCGACGAGCGGCGCCCTGGAAGCCCTCCGCGAGAGGATCAGAACCGAACCCGAGCGGAGATGGAGCACCGAGGACGTGCGAGCGCTCGGTTATGATCCCTCCACGGCCCGCCGCGCCTTTCAGCGCGAATACGGCATCACCTTCGCCCAATATGTCCGGTCCCAGCGCCTGGGAATTGCCGTGGGACGCTTGCAACAGGGAGGTTCCGTCATGGATGCACAGCTCGATGCCGGATACGAATCCGGAAGCGGTTTCCGGGAAGCGATCACCAAGCTTGTCGGCGATGCGCCTGCGCGTGCGACGGGGCGGCCCATTCTGTCAGCCCGCTGGCTGGACACGCCCATTGGCGCCATGCTGGCCATCGGAGACGATAGGGGCGTGCATCTTCTCGAGTTCGCGGACCGCACGGCGCTTCCCACCGAAATCGCGCGGCTCAGTACCCGCGTCGGTGCGATCTGTTTCGGAGACAGCCCCCTCCTCGAGAAACTATCGTCCCAGGTCGAGCGCTACTTCTCAGGCCAGCCGGCTCCCTTCGACGTGCCGGTCGTGCAGAGAGGGAGCGCATTCGAGGCGAACGTATGGGAGGCTCTGCGACAGATCCCGCCGGGCAGCACGCGCAGCTATGGCGAGATCTCCCGTCTGATCGGACGCCCTGATGCGCCCCGCGCCGTGGCGCGGGCCAACGGGGCCAATCAGGTGGCCATCGTCGTCCCCTGCCACCGCGTGATCGGCGCCGACGGGTCTCTCACGGGCTATGGCGGAAAGCTCTGGCGCAAGAAATGGCTGCTCGAACACGAGCGCCGCATGGCCGGTCACGCCATGACGCCTCCTCGCAGAGCAGGACAGGCGGAGTTTGCTTTCTAGAGCACCGCGCCTCAGGCGCGGGTCTTTTCGATCTTCGGCAGGAAGTATGTGAGAAGTCCGATGGCTGGCAGGAAAGAGACGACCTTGTAGACCGTTTCGACGCTGGTCAGGTCGGCGAGTTCCCCGAGCACCGCGGCGCCAAGGCCACCCATACCGAAGGAAAGGCCGAAGAACAGACCCGCGATCATGCCTACGCGGCCCGGCACCAGCTCCGTCGCGTAGACGAGAATGGCCGAGAAGGCGGAGGCCAGGACGAGGCCGATGACGACGCTCAGAACCGTCGTCCAGAACAGGCTTGCATAAGGCAGCAGCAGCGTGAACGGCAGCACGCCGAGGATCGAGATCCAGATCACATAGCGACGTCCGATCCTGTCGCCGATGGGACCGCCGATCACCGTACCGGCCGCCACGGCGCCGAGGAACACGAAGAGATGGATCTGCGCCGCCTGCACCGATACCTGGAACTTGGAGATGAGATAGAAGGTGAAATAGCTGGAAATGCTGGCCGTGTAGAAATTCTTCGAGAACACGAGCAGCATCAGGATCGCGATGGACACGGCGATGCGCTTTCTCGACAGCGTCGAGACGGTCGCCGCCGCGCGCGGCTTGGCCTTTAGGTCCACGAGCTTCGCCCGGTACCAGCGCCCCACGTTGAACAGGATGACCATGGCGAGCAGCGCCACCGCCGAGAACCAGGCGATGCTCTCCTGGCCGAAAGGCACGACGATGAAGGCGGCCAGCAGCGGCCCGAGGGCGGAGCCCGCATTGCCGCCGACCTGGAATACCGATTGCGCCAGGCCGTGCTGCCCGCCCGAGGCCATGCGGGCCACGCGGGAGGATTCCGGGTGGAACACGGAGGAGCCCATGCCTACCAGGGCCGCGCCGAGGAGCAGCAGCGGATAGGACCCCGCGCGCGACAGGGTGAGGAGGCCGACGAGCGTGAAGCCCATGCCGACGACCAGCGAGAAGGGCTGCGGCTTCCTGTCGGTATAGATGCCCACCAGCGGCTGCAGCAGGGAGGCGGTGAGCTGGAAGGTGAGCGTGAGCAGGCCGATCTGACCGAAATCGAGATGAAAATTCGCCTTCAGGATCGGGTAGATCGCCGGCAGCAGGGACTGGATCAGATCGTTGAGGAGATGGGAGACGCTGATCGCCGCCAGGATTGGAACGGTCACCCGCTCGATGGAGGCTCGAACCGGAGCGGTGAAGGCAGGTGACTTGGTGTCCATGGGCGTTCTTGAGGTTAGGCCGAGCGGCTCCCGGCCCTGTGAGGCGTTTCCAAGTCGGCTATATACCAGATTGCTCCGTCATGATCCCATCAGATCCTGCAAGGCAGGGTTGTCGCGCCGACAATGGCCCAGATCTACTTCTCGTCCCATTCATAGACCCGCTCCGGGCCATCCGCGTAAGGCTCCGTCTCCTCCTCGACCTCGTGGAAGGTGATCTTGACCACCGGCACCACGCTTTCGTCTCCCTGCTGGGTCCGCTCGAACCGCAGGACGTCGTAATAGACGCAGCGCGACCGGCCCGGATTGGCGCGGCAGACCGCCGGGCGCCCGTGATAGATCGAGCAGCCGCGGGACTTCTGGTCCAGGAACATGCAGGTGCGCTCGAAGATCTTGTCCTTGACCCTCTTGAGCACGCGCTCGCCCTCGAAATCCGTCGTGTAGCGCTCGCGGGCCTCATCGAAGGAAACGCCGAAATACTTCGCCAGTCGCGTGATGTCGCGCTTCGTGACCACCACGCGCTCATAGATCGAGCAACAAAAGGCCGGGCACTTGTTGCAGTCGAAATAGACACGCGGCTGGTCGTCCTTGATCATGCGTTCGGACATGAATGCTCCTGCTATGCGCCAGGCCGGGACGGATGAGCGATGATATCTATAGGAGACACACCGCCATTCCAGCACCTTTCCTGCCGCCGAAGCTCATGCCTCACATCATTCGCAGGCCGCAGCGAGAAACGTCCGTACGGCCAAGGTCGCGAGGATCGTGGCACCATGGGAATCCTCGTCCGCCGGCATCCGCGAAGGATGAGAAGAAGCCGGAGCGTAATCCGCGCCACAAGTTTTTCCCAATTGAAAACTAGTCAGTCCCGGTCGAGCGGTGCGCGGATGAACGGGCCCGGGAAACAATAGGCGAGCAATAAGGGGCATTCTCCATGTCACAGGCGACGGCTTACGAGCAGCTCATGCTCGAACTGGTGAATTCCGCGCGGGCGAAGGTGGGCGCGCAGCCTCTGGCCTTCAACGGCTCCCTCAACAAGTCTGCGGATTCTCACACGAACTGGATGATCGCGAGCGATACGTTCTCCCACACGGGTGCGAATGGTTCGTCGCCGACTGCCCGGATGAAGAGCGCGGGTTATGTCTTCAGCGGCTCCTGGTCATCGGCCGAGAATATCGCCTGGGCCAGCACCCGCGGCCCCGCGGGATACCAGGACGAAGTGCAGCTTCTGCACACCAACCTGATGAACAGCCCGGGCCACAAGGCCAATATCCTGAACGGCACGTTCCGCGAGATCGGAATCGGCTTCAACACGGGCGATTATCGGGGCTGGAACGGCGCCTTCGTCACCGAGAACTTCGCACGATCCGGCACGAAGGCGTTCCTCACCGGCGTCACCATGGACGACAAGGACGGCGACCGGTTCTACGATGTGGGCGAGGCACTGGGAAGCGTGACGGTCACCGCGGTGAGTTCCACCGGCGCGCGCTACACCACGACCTCGGGAACCGCGGGCGGCTACAGCCTGGCGCTGGCGGCCGGCACCTACAAGGTCACCTACTCAGGGGGCGGCATCGTCCCGGTCGCGAAGCAGGTGACGATCGGCCCCAGCAACGTGAAGCTCGATCTCATCGATCCGGCCATGATCAAGACGATCACCGGCACGACCGGTGCGAACACCCTTTACGGTTCGTCGGGCGTGGACCTGATCAAGGCCGGTGCGGGCGCCGACAGGCTCTATGGTAGAGCCGGCAACGATACGCTGCGCGGCGACACCGGAAACGACTCGCTTCATGGAGAAGGCGGCAGGGATACGCTCGACGGCGGAGCTGGAAACGACCTCCTCAGCGGCGGCGCCGACGCGGATGTCTTCCGCTTCACGGGAAAATGGGGATCCGACAAGGTCGCCGATTTCCAGGACGGCATCGATCGCATCGATCTGCGCGGCAGTTCCTTGGACTTTCGTGCCTTGTCGATCACGCAGATCAACGCCGATAGTGACAGGCGGGTGGACGACGTGATCATCAAGGCCAACGGCCAATCGATCACGCTGTTGAACATGCAGAAAACCATGCTCGGAGCCGCGGATTTCCTGTTCTAGGATCGCCGGCTCGGCGAGCTCGCCCCCTCCTCACAATGCCGTGTAGGTCCAGACGAGGGGGAACGCCCCTCGCTTCGGGCGTTTATCTGTCCGCACACGGAACGGACACCTGACCACGCATGCGGACATTCGATCTCCTCCGGACGGGGGCTTTTCTCCTCGCCTTGGCTTGGCCGTTGAGCCTTGCTGCTCAGCCGTCGCAAGAACCCCAGGAGCCCCCCGGGATCATGACGGCTGCTGTCGAGCGTGCGAGGGAACTGGAGAACCTTCGATCCCTCATCGTGTCGCAGCATGGGAACGTCGTGGCTGAGCAGGCCTTCAGCGGCACGAGCCTCGAGCGTCCCACCAACATCAAGTCCGCGTCCAAAACCATCCTCTCCGCACTCGTCGGCATCGCCATCGAGCGCGGCATCTTCAAGGGCGTCGATCAGCCGGTCGCGGAGCTTCTCGGCTCAAGCGTGCCGCAGGATGCCGACGAGCGGGTTCGTCAGATCACCATCGACCATCTTCTGTCCATGCGCGCCGGGCTTGAGCGAACCTCCGGGCGCAATTACGGCGCATGGGTCAGCAGCGCCAATTGGGTTCGCTACGTTCTGACGAGACCCTTCGTGGATGAGCCGGGCGGGCGCATGCTCTACTCCACGGGCAGCACGCATCTGCTCTCGGCCTCTCTCACGAAAGCCGCGAAGCGCAGCACCTTGGAGCTGGCGCGGGAATGGCTCGGCGAGCCTCTCGAAGTGATGGTGCCGCCATGGACCCGTGATCCGCAGGGCATCTATCTCGGCGGCAACGAGATGGCGCTGTCGCCGCGCGCCCTGCTACGGTTCGGCGAGACGTATCGTCAGGGCGGTACCATCGAAGGCAAGCGCATTCTGCCGGAAAGCTGGGTCAAGGAATCCTGGATGCCCCGCACGTCCTCGCCGTTCACGGGCGACGGCTATGGCTATGGCTGGTACATGCGCGAGATGCGCGGGCACATGGTCTATTATGCCTGGGGTTTCGGCGGACAGATGCTCTATGTGGTACCGAGCCTCGGCATGACGGCCGTCATGACCTCGGACCCGACGGAGCCTTCGCGAGAGGACAACTATATCGGTCAGCTCCACGCCCTCGTGGCGGACGCGATCATTCCCGCCCTCGAGGCCAAGCCGAACGATCCGCCGACTACGGGCAGCACTGCGCCGGCGCCGTGATCATCCGATCAGCCATTTCAGCACGAGCGGCAGCAGCAGGGCCGTCACCAGGGCGTTGAGCCCCATGGCGATGCCTGCGAAGGTGCCTGCGAGCGAGTTCACCTGAAAGGCCCGCGCCGTGCCGATCCCGTGGGAGGCCAAGCCGACGGCGAAGCCACGGGCCCTCCAGTCCTTCATGCGCAACGCATTCATGAGCGGCGTCACCATGACGGAGCCGATGACGCCGGTGAGCATGATGAGGATGGCCGTCAGCGCGGGATCGCCGCCCAGCGTTTCCGTGATGCCCATGCCGACCGGAGCCGTCACGGATTTCGGCGCGAGCGAGACGAGAATGGAGCGGGGCATGTCGAACATTTGCGCAAGGGCCACGGCCGAGACGATGGCCGTGAGGGAGCCCACGATCAACGCCGCCGCCATCGGCACGATGGCGCGCAGCACGATGCGGCGGTTCTCGAAGAGCGGAATGGCAAGCGCGACGGTCGCGGGGCCGAGCAGGAAATGTACGAACTTCGCACCTTCGAAATAGACCGGGTACGACGTGCCCGTGGCCCAGAGCACGAGCGCAACCGTGGCGACGGACATCAGCACCGGATTGCAGAGAGGATGACGGCCGAGGGCCTGCGAGATGCGGTCGGCGATCACATAGGCACCCAGCGTCACGACGAGCCAGAGCAGCGGCGTCTGCGAGAGATAGACCCAGAGGGAGAAGGCTTGATCCGTCATGGCCTCTCCCCTGCACCGGTCGCGCCGGCATCATCCATCGACGAACCGCTCAAGCGCGACACGGCCACGAAGGTCGCCACCGTGACCGCGAGCGTGATGAAGGTGGAGACGGCCAGGGCCGCGACGAGCCCCGCTCCGTATGCCGCCAGCACGTCGAGCCGCTGGACGACTCCGACGCTCGCCGGGACGAACAGGAGCGAGAGATGCGCAAGCAGTCCCTTGCCCGTCGAGTCGAGCGCCCGTCCGAATTCGGGCACCGTTTTCCTGATCCGGCCGCGCAGGCTCAACACGGCCAACAGGATCAGCATCCCGAGAACGGGCCCGGGCACCGGCCAGCCGAATCCCCGCGCGATCACCTCGCCGATGAGCTGGCATAGAAGGATTACGGTCAAACTGACGATCATGAGCAACCCTCGGCGGCAATGCGCGAATGAAGCGACGACAGGTCGTCCTATATACATTCCCGCAGAGCCTGGCAGGCCTCTCGATCGCTCGGACGGCTTGAAGAACAGATCGGCCCGTCCTCCTCCCCCTTGCGGAGAGGGGTTTAGGATTGGGAGAGGTGCGAACGGGAGAGACCGCCCAGCGAAACCGCCGTCACCGGCGCAAGGCCAGGATGACGATGAGAGACGGGAAGCACGTATGGCGCAACATTGAGCCTCCTCCCCAATCTGTTCTCCCAAGCTTGGCTATGCTACCAGCTCGATCGATGAAGCATGGCAGCGCTCGCTCTGAGGCGTCATGCTAGACTCTGCGACAGATTCGGCATGAACGACACGTCCCTTCTCCTGCGTCTGGTGGTGGCCCTGGCCATCGGGCTTCTCATCGGCCTCGAACGTGGCTGGCGCCAGCGCGAGGAGGCCGAGGGAGAGCGTACGGCGGGGCTGCGGACCTATACGCTGACCGCTCTGCTCGGCGCCTTGTCGGCCCTTCTCTCGACCTATACGAGTCCCCTCTTCCTGGGGCTGTCGTTCCTAGGCTTCGCGCTGGCATTCGGCGCCTTCGCCTGGCTCGAGGCGAAGACCGAGCAGAATTTCAGCGTGACCAGCGTCGTCGC
>DASRWK010000287.1:0-2353 GCA_035776715.1 Microvirga sp. | reverse complement strand
GGAACGCAACGCGGCGCTCGAGCTGCTGTGCGATCGAGTCAGCCACTAGGGTGGCATCGACCTCGGGCTTGCGCACCTCGACGATGTTGATGGCAACATCGGCGTTCGTCATGCTGTTGACGAGCTTGCGCAGCTTCTCGATGTCCGCACCCTTCTTGCCGATCACCACACCCGGACGACCGGAGTGAATGGTGACGCGGCACTTCTTGTGCGGACGCTCAATGACGATCTTCGAGACGGCGGCCTGCTTGAGCTGCTTCATGAGGGCATCGCGGATCGCCATGTCCTCATGCATCAGCTTCGCGTATTCGCCGCCTTCGGCGAACCAGCGGGAATCCCAGGTCCGGTTGATGCCGAGCCGAAGACCGATCGGGTTAACTTTCTGACCCATCGGGCGCTCCTTTAAGCCTGCTGTTCAGCCACTTCGCGCACCACGATGGTGAGGTTCGCGAAGGGCTTTTCGATGCGGGCGCCGCGGCCGCGGGCGCGGGCGTGGAAGCGCTTCAAAACGAGCGCCTTGCCCACATACGCCTCTTTGACCACCAGATCGTCCACATCCAGGTTGTGGTTGTTCTCGGCATTCGCGATGGCGCTTTCGAGGCACTTCCGCACGTCGCGCGCAACGCGCTTGCGGGAGAACTCGAGATCGGCCAGTGCGGTCGAGACCTTCTTGCCGCGGATGAGCTGAGCCACGAGGTTCAGCTTCTGCGGGCTCACGCGGATCATCCGCGCGATGGCCTTTGCCTCGTTGTCCGGCAAAGCGCGGGGAGTAGCGGACTTGCCCATCTTACCGCCTCTTCGCCTTCTTATCCGCGGCGTGACCGTGGAAGGTGCGCGTCGGCGAGAACTCGCCGAACTTCATGCCCACCATCTCCTCGCTCACATGAACCGGGATGTGCTTCTGACCATTGTAGACCCCGAAGGTGAGGCCCACGAACTGCGGGAGGATCGTGGAGCGACGGCTCCAGATCTTGATGACCTCGTTGCGGCCACCGCCGCTGCGCGCGGCATCGGCTTTCTTGAGGAGGTACCCGTCAACGAACGGGCCCTTCCAGAGCGAACGTGCCATTGTGAATTAGCCCTTCTTCTTCCGGTCGTGACGGCTCGAAACGATGAACCGATCCGTACGCTTGTTCGACCGGGTCTTCTTGCCCTTGGTGGGGATGCCCCACGGGGTCACCGGATGGCGACCACCGGAGGTGCGACCCTCACCACCGCCGTGCGGGTGGTCGATCGGGTTCATGGCCACGCCGCGGTTGTGCGGACGCTTGCCGAGCCAGCGGTTGCGACCGGCCTTGCCGATCGAGATGTTCATGTGGTCCGGGTTCGACACCGCACCCACGGTGGCGAAGCACTGACCATGCACGAGACGCTGCTCGCCCGAGTTCAGGCGAACGGTCACGTAACCCTGGTCGCGACCCACGATCTGGGCGTAGGTGCCGGCCGAGCGGGCGAGCGCGCCGCCCTTACCGATCTTGATCTCCAGGTTATGGATGATCGTGCCCACGGGCATGTTGCCCACCGGCATCGCGTTACCCGGCTTGATGTCGACCTGGTCGCCTGCCGTCACCACGTCTCCCGCCGTGAGGCGCTGCGGAGCCAGGATGTAGGACTGCTCGCCGTCGGCATAGCGGATGAGCGCGATGAACGCGGTGCGGTTCGGATCGTACTCGATCCGCTCCACGGTCGCGGCGTCGTTCATGCGCCCGCGGCGCTTGAAGTCCACGTTGCGCAGGGTGCGCTTGTGGCCGCCGCCGCGGAAGCGGACGGTGACGCGACCCAGGTTGTTACGGCCGCCCGACGAGCTCTTGCCCTCGGTGAGCGCCTTGACCGGCTTGCCCTTGTAGAGCTCGCTGCGGTCGACGATCACCAGCTGGCGAAGGCCAGGGGTAACCGGTTTGAATGTTTTCAGAGCCATCGGCTTGCTCTCTCAGCTCAGACGCCGGTCGTGATATCGATGGACTGGCCCTCTTGGAGGGTCACGACCGCCTTCTTCACGTCCGAACGCTGCCCGCGGGTGCCGCGGAACATCTTCACCTTGCCCTTGGTGACGAGCGTGTTGACGCTCTTCACCTTGACGTCGAACAGACGCTCAACCGCTTCCTTGATCTGCGGCTTGGTCGCGTCTGAGCGCACCTTGAAGACGACCTTGTTGTGCTCGGACAGGGCCGTGGCCTTCTCGGTGATCACGGGGCTCACGATCACATCGTAATGGCGCGGATCCAGGCTCATTTGAAACGCGCCTCCAGCGCATCGACGGCCGCCTTCGTGAGAACGAGCTTCTCGCGACGGAGGATGTCATAGACGTTGATGCCCTGCACCGGCAGGACGTCCACATTCGGGATGTTGCGAG
>DASRWK010000286.1:0-4591 GCA_035776715.1 Microvirga sp. | reverse complement strand
GGAAGCCGTCTTCGCCTTGGGATCCTTCGGCGGGGCCTTCGGGGTCGAGCCCGTCACGGGAATATCCACGGGGTGCGCGGCGGCCACCACGATGGGGCCCTCGGGACGTCGCGGAGGCAGAGGGGCGGAACTTGCCACCACAACCTCCGCCGGGCCGCGCAGCTCGCTCAGCACCGGAATCGGGTTCGTCGCGGCGAGGGTGCCGGGGCGTGCCGGCGGCAGCGGCGCGTAGGCGAGGGCGGTGGATTCGGTTTCGGCCGCATCACCCGTTCCCGCGCCAGGGCGGCGCGGCGGCAGCGGCGCGAAGGCCATGCCCCCGCCGATCGAGAGATCGTTCTGCACGCCCGGCCCCTGCTGCCAGGCGAGCGTCGGGCCGCTTGCGGTCTCGACCGTGCTCGGCAGGCCGCTGATCCGGGTGGGAGGAAGGGGAGCCGCCGCAGGAGGCGAAAGATCCTCGCGCAGGGCCGGCGCCATCGCAGCCACGACCGCAGGCGCGGGCGGGGGCTCGGCGCGCGCCTGCGCCACCGCCACGGGGGCCTGCACGGGGGCCCGGCGCGCGGCCGGCGCATTCCTGTTCTCGTACTGACGCAGGGCGGCCATGGGCGACGCGTTGCCGTCATCCGCATAGTAGTTGCCCGACGCGCTGCGGGACGCCATGAGGGTGCTGCTGGGACGCGACGCCGTGCGGATCTCCTCCACGTCCTCCGCCTCGTCGTCACCCAGACCGAAGAGAGTGGCCCAGAAGCTCTTGCGTTGCGGCTGCTGCGCGGCAATGGCCTCTTCGGCGTCCGCATAGGCGCTGTAGCCCGCCACCGTGCCGCCCCTGGCGAGCACTTCGGCCCTGGCGATTTCGTAGCCCGGGAGAGGCCTGCCGTCGGCGGGGATATGCACCGTCTTGCCGTCGGGGAAGATGCGTGCGAGCTGATCGCGGGTCATGCGCGGCCAGGCGCGCACGCTGCCGACGTCCAGATGCACGAAAGGCGTATAGGCATTGGGGTAGTAGCCGACGCCGCCCCTCTGGAGCTTCATGCCGACGGCGCGCAGACGCGCGGCAGGCACATCGGGCAGGTAGAAGTCGAGAGCCTTGCCCTGCATGTGCTGGCTGTTCTTGGCCACCCCGCTGGAGCGGCGGCGCAGCATGGCATTGGTTCGGGGCGAGCGATAGGCCGAGTTCACATGGACGGGGGCTC
Organism: Microvirga sp.; assembly: GCA_035776715.1. Taxonomy (GTDB): domain Bacteria; phylum Pseudomonadota; class Alphaproteobacteria; order Rhizobiales; family Beijerinckiaceae; genus Microvirga. Next base: position 3,401 of record DASRWK010000286.1, on the reverse strand, counting down.
TCGAGCCCACCTCCCGATACACCTCCCACACCGTGTCGAACAGGCGCGGATCCATGCGCGTCGACTCGCCCCGCCGCCAGTCGCGCAGGAACCAGTTGAGCTGCTGCAGGGCGCCTGAATCGTACTGGCCGTTGCGCCGGAACGTGACGGTGAGAGTTTCCTTGGTGTTGTTGTGGTAGAAGGTCAGGGTGCGCGTATCGCCGTTGGCGATGGCATCCTGCGTGCCGCGCACGCCGCCGACCATGACGGCCAAAAAGGCCGCAAGACCAATGCCGGCGCGACGCAACAAGCCGTCGGAACGCAATACTCTCACTGGGATACTCGTCTTACTCGCCACATTTCGGGGAAATGCGGTAACCGCTTATAGTGAAAGGATCTTTGCCGAAGACGGTTACCTTCAGGTTAAGTGGGCATAAAAAAGGGGCCCGGCACATCGTGTGGAAAAGTGGGGCCGGCTTTCGCTGACGCGGACCCTCTGCCGCATTCGAGGATGCGCCGCTTGAAGGAGCGTTCGATCTCGGAACGAGGGCCGCATTGTGGAGCCCTTGCTCGAGGCTCCAGGTCGAGGATGGTTACCGCGCGAGGTTCAGGGCCGTTCGGACCTTCTGGTCCAGGCCGTAGAGATCCGGAAAGGACTTGAGGGAGCCTCTCTCGTCGACTGTCAGAGTGAAATAGGCCAGATGCACCGGAAGCGGCTTCGGCAGGAAGATCGTGCGCTCGCCCTTGCCGATCAGGCCGCGCAGCCTCTTCTCTGTCCACTTGCTGTCTTCACCCATGATGATCTCCGCAAGCTCGAAGGGCTTGTCGACGCGCACGCAGCCATGGCTGAAGGCGCGCTTGGTGGCCGAGAAGAGATTGCGGTTGGGCGTATCGTGCAGATAGACGGCGTGGTGGTTCGGGAACATGAACTTCACGTATCCCAGCGCATTGCGCTCGCCCGGAGGCTGCTGAACGATGAGGCGGCCGTTCTTGCGGATGACCTTGTAGCCCTTTTTTGCGGCGTAATCCGGATCGTTCGCGAGGCCGGGCAGAATCTCCTTCTTCATGATGGACGGCGGGATCGTCCAGGACGGATTGACCACGAGGTACTTCATGTCTTCGGAGAAGACCGGCGTCTGTGACTGTTCCTTGCCGACGATCACCCGCGCCTCATGCACGACCTTGCCGCCGTCCGTGAACTGCAGGCGGAACTCGGGGACATTCACCATGATGTGACGCGATCCGAGATCCTGCGGGAGCCAGCGCCAGCGCTCCATGTTGGCGATCAGATCCGCTTCGCGCCGCGCCAGCGACGGGCCGGAGAGGGCGGCCACCGTCTGCGCGGTAAGAATCCCGTTGGTAGGCAGGCCCTTCTCCTTCTGGAAGGCAGCCACCGCCGAGGCCAGGCGCTTGTCGTAGATGTTCCGGTTGTCGTTCTCGTCCTTCAGGTTGAAATGGGCCCGGATCAGCGGGACGCGCGGGTCTTTCATGCCTACCCGAAGGGCAGGGCCCTTGGGCACGCGCACGCTCGGAGTGGACGGGTGGCTGGCGCGCAGCTCGACGAGTTGCTCCTTCAGGGCGCGATATCCCGCATGCGGCGGATTATAGGAGGCCAGCGCCGCATCCGCGTTCTTGGCGAAAGCGACTTTCCTGAGAACCTCGTCGGCGTTCGGGAGCGTCAGCGTCGGCGTGACGAGCGGCGACAGGCGGGACGGCTCGATGCGTCCGCCCCGCGCATCGCGGGCATATCGGATTACCGACGCGGAGAGCTTCAGATCGGCCTCGGCCCATTGCGCCGAAGGAGCCGCTTTGCGCAGTTTCATGTCGGGCAGGGGATAATCGGCCGGATCCAGGCCGTCTTCATCCGCGGACTTCAGCCGTGCGATCGCACCCATGGCCGCTTGCGTGAAGGCGCCGTCCTGCGACCAGGCCAGCGGGCGCTCGGCCTGTGCATAGAAAGCCTTCAAGGACTCGCGCTCATTCTGAGACAGGCGCAGGTCGCGCATGGCGGCATCATCCGCGAGCAGCCCTTCGACGGTCATGCGCAGCACGTCCTGCTGCATGAGGGCCGTGACGGGAGCCGCTTCGGGCAGCGGAATGTCGATGGCGGGCTCGGGCAAGGGAATGATCTGAAGAGATGAGTTCTCCTGCGCCGGGGCGAGTTGAGCGTTTACGTTGCGAAACGAGGGTTCGGCGGGTGTTTGTACAGGAACGGTCCCGGAAATGTCGGGTGAATCGCTCGTCGCGGTCTGCGCCATTGCGGAAGGAGACAAGAACGAGGCCGATCCGATCAGACCGAGCCATAGTGCCGTCTTGCGCAGATCACGCATGACCCATCTCCTTCACGCAATGGGGTTGGAGGACGTTGCATCCTCCGCATCAAATGATTTCGTCAGTGTGCGGGCACACGTCTGCCACGCTTAACGCACGAAGACGTCATGCGGCTGCATCGTTTAGGCCAAGTTCCTTCAATTTTCGGTAAAGGGTCGAGCGACCGATCCCGAGATGGCGCGAGATGGCCGACATATGTCCTTGATAATGCACGAGTGCGAAGCGAATGGCGCGCTCTTCCAACTCCGCCAACGTCAGCATGTCTCCGCTTTCACGAATGAGTGAAAGGGCGTGCGGGTCTTCCTTCGCGGCAGGTCCTTGCGCATGAACAGGCGCGTGCGTCCGCGCCGGCGGGAGCGGCGGGATGCTGATGCGGAAGCCTTCCACATGGGCGGCCACTTGAGGAAACTCGCGAGGTGTCAGAATGGCTCCATCCGCCAGAACGACGGCGCGATAGACCGCATTCTCGAGCTGCTGGAGATTGCCCGGCCAGTCGTAGCGGGAGAGCAGACTCAGCGCGTCCGCGGACAATCCCTCAACCGTCTTGCCCTCATCCGCGGCGAAGCGCCGGGCGAAGGAAACGGCCCATTCGGCAATGGCATCTCTCCGGGCTCTCAGCGGGCGCAGGGAGAGAGTCACGGCCTGGAGCCGATAATAGAGATCCTGCCGAAACCGGCCCTCGTTCACCTCGCCCGGGAGGTCGAAGCCGGCGCTCGCGATGAACCTGACGTCGAGGCGCCGGCTCGCGCGCGGGCCGGCTTCGGGCTGGAGCAGGACATCCGCCAGACACCCCTGCGCCGCGCCGGTCAGGCGCTCGACATTGTCCAGGAACAGGGTGCCGCCGTGGGCCTCCCTCATGTGGCGGAGGAGGGCGGCTTCCAGAGGTTCTGCTCCGGAATGGGCCTCTTCCGTCCGGAAGGCGACGAAGGAACGCGCCTTCCGCTCGCCGCTTGCGTGGATCGCCTTGGCCAGAGCCTTGGCGCCGCTTCCCGCCTCCGCCTCGATCAGGACGGGCAGGGCAGAGCGTGCCGCCCGGTCGGCGAGCCGCGCCGTCCTCTCCCGGTCGGAGCCCGCGACGAGGCTGGCCGCGC
>DASRWK010000285.1:0-3910 GCA_035776715.1 Microvirga sp. | reverse complement strand
GGTCCTGGCGAACCAGGAGCTGAACCTCTCCAAGCGCGACGCAGACGTGGCGATCCGCGCGACGGACAACCCGCCCGAGAACCTCGTCGGCCGGCGGGTCGCGACCATCGCCTGGGCGCTCTACGGCCGCGCCGACGAGTTCACGGAGCCGGGCGCCATCGATCCGCAGGGCCTGTTCGAGCGCGACTGGGTTTCGCTCGGTGACAATCTCGCCACGCTCAAGGCCGTGAAGTTCGTGCACGAGCGCGTGCCGCCGGATCGCATCGGCTACAAGGTCAACACGGTGCTCGGCCTCGCCGAAGCGGTCGAGCAGGGCCTCGGCATCGGACACCTTCCCTGCTTCATCGCCGACCGGCGGCCCGGGCTCGTCCGGCTCGGCCCGCCCAATCCGGAGTTCGCGGCGGATCTCTGGCTCCTCACCCATCCGGATCTGCGCCAATCGCCTCGTGTCCGGGTGTTCCTCGACTTCCTGGCGGCGGAGATCGCCCGGGAGCGCAGCCTCATCGAAGGCGCTCTGCCGGGCCACGCGACCTGATCAGGCCGTGCGGGCCGCTCCGAGCGGCCTGACCTTGCCGGCGCCGGGACGAGCGTTCTGCACGGCCCAATCCAGCGCGTAGTCCGCCACCTCCTCCCAGCCTCGGTCCAGGCACGTCCAGTGCGAGCGCTCGGGAAAGATCTTCAGATCGGTTCGCGAGCCTGCCTGCTTCTGTTTCCGATAGATCGCCTCGGTCATGCTGGCGTCGGCGATGAGGTCGAGGCCGCCACCGATGAGGAGAAGGGGCGCGCGGGCAGGATTGTCCCATCGGATCCTGCCGCCTGGACTGACGATCCCGTCCCAGTACACCTTGCCCGGCGTGGGCACGATGTAGCGATCGTAGGCGGCGTCCTGCTCGCTCTTCGGCAGAGTCTGGGCGAAGCGGCGGCCGAAGAAGCGGCGCGACATGGTCATGACGCGGCGCCAGCTGCCGAAGGAGAGGAAGACCGGCAGAGCCGAGACGACGGCGTGGCGGCCAAGCGGCACGCCGGCTGTCGGGGCGGGGTTGATCGCGACGCCCGCAACCCCGTGGCCGCGGTCGAGCAGCGTCTGCGTGAACACCCCTCCGGCCGAGTGACCCACGATGATCGGCTCTTCCGGCAGGGCGCGGATCTCGCTCTCGTAGCGGTCGACGATCCGCTGGATCCCGACGTTGCGCAGGTCCTCGTGCGGGGACGCGCGCAGTTCGGCCGGGGAGCGTTCGTCGTGGGGCCACGATGGCGCGACCACACGGAAGCCCTTCGCCTCGTAACGGCTCCTGAAGCCCTCCCAGCTGTGCCCATTGAGCCAGGCGCCGTGGATCAGGAGGATGGTCTTTGACATGGTGGGTCTCCTTCGTCATGCCCGCCGGGAAGACTTGCCTCAGGTATTGCGCACGAAGCTCGCGATCACGTCGGCGCTCATCTGCGGGTATTGGTGCTGTGGCCCGTGCCCGGATTGCGGGAAGGTGACGAGGTGGAGCATCCTCATCTGCTGATTGAGCGCATACCAGTTCTCGACCGGGAAGATGATGTCGTGATCCCCGCCGACATGCAGGATCGGGATCGTCGTGGCCTTGAGGGCCTCGAGGACGGGAGCGGCAGGGAACATCGGATTGCGGGGCCCTGCGCCGAGATTGGCCCGCGCGAAGTCGATGGGCACAGCGGGGCTGCGCCCCTCCCCGCGCTCTGCGATGCGCTCCGCCGAGAGCCGGGCGGCTTCCCGGCTCGTCTCCGAGGTCGGCTCGAAGAACAGGATGACGAAGTCCTCGAAGTCGTTCTCCGTCTTTCCGGCGACGTCATAGAAGAGCTGCTCGGCGACCTTTGCCAGAGGCCCGGGCGGTCCCGTGCCGATCAGCACCGCGTGGCTGATGCCCGCCGGATCGAGGGCGACCACAACCTGGGCAACCAGCCCCCCGAGCGACCATCCGCCGATGACGGCATCCTCCAGTCCGAGCGCCGTGATCAGGTCGCGCGGGTCCTTCGCCATCTCGAACGGATTGTAGGTCGCCGTGCCGGTCGAGAGCCCGAGGCCGCTGTAGTCGAAGGTGACGACCCGGAAGCCCTGCCCCGCCAGCGCATCGAGAAAGGCCGGATCCCATTCGTCCATGGTGCCGCGGAAGCGGGTGCAAAGCACAAGCGGCTTGCCTGCCCCGATGGAGCGGTAGGCCAGCGTCCGGCCGCCCGTCTTCGCGAACTGGTTGGGAGCATCGGCTGCACTGAACCTGGATGCGTCCTGCATGCTTCTTCTCCCTTTCCTTTCCGCAATCGGGCCTGAGCAGGCGCCTCACGCGGGCTCGCCCTGCGCGTGGTCGCCAGCAGCATCAGGGGGCAGCGGCGAACCGGTAGGCGTTGCCCTGGCGTTCGGCGTAGCCCACGCCCGGATAGGTCCAGTGATACCCGAGGAGCTTGATCCGGTCGGCTGCCGCACGCTCCAGGAGCGCCTGGCGGTTGGGAATGGCCAAGTCGTGGAGCATGTCGAACCCGAACTTCCAGGCGGGATGTTCGAAGGAGACGATTACGTTGGTGGCCGCATCGCCCGTGATGATGAGCCCCTCTCCGCCGTCGAGTTCGAGCGAGACATGGCCCGGCGTGTGGCCCGCCGTGTCGAGGACGCGCAGTCCGGCGACGATGTCGTCACCCGGCTTCACCAGAGTGACGCGCTCCCGGACGGCGGAGAGATCGCGCTGCGCTCCGCGCGCGAATTCGTGCAGCGCGTCCGGCATCGATGTCCGATAGTCCGGATCCATCCAGAATTGCCATTCGGCCGCCCCCACGTAATAGGCCGCGTTCGGGAAGCTCAGATGTCCATTGGGTCCGAGCGTTCCGCCGACATGATCGGGATGGGCATGGGTGCAGACGATCTTCGTAACCGAAGCGGGGTCTATGCCCGCTTCCCTGAGGTTGGCCACGAGCCTCCCCGCGCTGGCCTGGAACTTGTCGCCGGAGCCGTTGTCGACGAGGATGAGATCCTGCCCTGACCGGATGAGCGGGATGTTGGAATTCACGGATGCCGCGTCACCGGTCCCGCCCAGGCGGCGGAGGATGTCGGCCTGTTCCTCTGGTGTGGCCTCAGGCGCGATGATCCCGATCGGCAGGCTGATGAAGCCGTCGCTGATGACGGTGATGTCGAAATCGCCCTGCCTGAAGCCGTGCGCCGCCGCGGCGCGGGCGCGCCCCGCAATCAGCGGCGAAATCAACAGGGTCGAAGCCGCGGTCAGCAGCTGACGACGATCGAGTTTGGCCCTGGACGGATCACGTTGGCGGCGGTCCATCGGACGCTCCCAGATAGGCACTGCCGAAAGTTTCGGTGGACGGGGCGGGCCCCATCCGGCGAGGATATCGTTCGCGGCTCCGGTCAGAGGGCCGGAACTGGAGCCGTCTGTTCAGACCGCCCCCTTGATGAAGGCCAGCAGATCGGCGTTGAGCTGCTCCTTGTTGGTGTCCGTGATGCCGTGAGGCGCTCCCGGATACTCCTTCAGGGTCGCGCCCTTGACCAGCTTCGCCGAGGAGCGCCCGGCGGCATCGATGGGCACGATCTGGTCGTCGTCGCCATGAATGATCAGGGTCGGAACGTCGAACTTTTTCAGGTCCTCGGTGAAGTCCGTCTCGGAGAAGGCCTTGATGCAGTCGTAGGTGGCCTTATGACCAGCCTGCATGCCGGCCGCCCAGAACCAGTCCACCAGGCCCTGCGAGACGTTTGCGCCCGGCCGGTTGAAGCCGAAGAAGGGTCCCGAGGCGATGTCCTTGTAGAGCTGAGCCCGATTCGCCAGCTCGCCTGCGCGGATGCCGTCGAAAACGGCCACCGGCAGGCCGCCCGGATTGCTCGCCGACTTCACCATCTGCGGCGGCATCGCCGAGATCAACGCCGCCCCGACGACACGCGACGTGCCGTGCC
>DASRWK010000284.1:0-1558 GCA_035776715.1 Microvirga sp. | reverse complement strand
GCGGCGGTTCTCGGCGGCATCGGCTCGTTGCCGGGCGCCGTTCTCGGCGGCCTGATCATCGGCCTCATCGAGACCTTCTGGTCGGCTTACTTTTCGATCGAGTACAAGGACGTGGCGGCCTTCTCGATCCTGGCCATCGTCTTGATCTTCATGCCCTCCGGTATTCTCGGACGGCCTGAGGTCGAGAAGGTTTAAGGAGCAGCGACCATGAACGCTCCTTCCATCACAGCGTCGGCCCAGACGGGGGCCGTGACCAAGACCTTCGACCTGAATGCGGCCCTCAAGGACGCCTTCAGGACCGCCCTCATCACCTTCGGCCTCTCCATTCCGATCCTGGCCTTCAAGACGGAGCAGAGCGGAGCCGATCTGTTCCTGAGCACCCGCTGGGGTCTGGTCGCGGTCATCTGCGCCATCGTGTTCGGCCTGCGTATCCTGATCCACGCCTTCACGGCTTCCCGCGCCTACCGGAAGGCCACTCCGAGCCCCAAGCAGGCCACGGAACTCGTCCACGCCCAACCCAGCGCCTTCCAGCACGTCTCGAAGATCGCCATCCCCTTCTTCGTGGGGATCGCGGTCGCCTTTCCCGCGCTGATCTACCTCATCCAGGGCGGGCTGAACGAATCCCGCTACTGGATCGACCTCGGCATCCTGATCCTCACCTATGTGATGCTCGGCTGGGGCCTCAATATCGTGGTGGGCCTCGCGGGCCTGCTGGATCTGGGATACGTCGCTTTCTACGCGGTAGGGGCCTATTCCTACGCGCTTCTGTCCACCACCTTCGGACTGTCGTTCTGGATCTGCCTTCCGCTGGCCGGCATCCTTGCCGCGTTCTGGGGCATCATCCTGGGCTTTCCCGTGCTGCGCCTGCGCGGCGACTATCTCGCCATCGTGACGCTGGCCTTCGGCGAGATCATCCGCCTCGTGCTCATCAACTGGGTGGACGTGACCAACGGCGCCGCGGGCATCTCGTCGATTCCCCGGGCGACCTTCTTCGGCATCCCGTTCACCGCCGGCGAAGGCGGCTTCGCCGAGACCTTCGGGCTCGATTTCAACGGCATGCACAGGATGATCTTCCTGTACTATCTCATCCTGGCGCTGGCCTTGCTCACCAACTTCGTCACCATGCGCCTGCGCAAGCTGCCCGTGGGACGCGCCTGGGAAGCTCTGCGCGAGGACGAGATCGCCTGTCGCTCGCTGGGCATCAACACCACGAACACCAAGCTGACGGCCTTCGCCATCGGCGCCATGTTCGGCGGCTTCGCGGGCTCCTTCTTCGCCGTCCGCCAGGGCTTCGTCTCACCGGAAAGCTTCAACTTCCTGGAGTCGGCCATCATCCTGTCCATCGTGGTCATGGGCGGCATGGGCTCCCAGATCGGCGTCGCCATCGCGGCGATCGTGCTGGTCGGCGGCCCCGAGGTGCTGCGCAACCTGACCTTCCTCCAGTCCATCTTCGGTACGGGGTTCGACCCCAACGAATACCGCCTGCTGCTGTTCGGCCTCGGCATGGTGGCGATGATGGTCTGGCGTCCGCGCGGCCTGATCTCGGAACGTGAACCCT
>DASRWK010000283.1:0-3431 GCA_035776715.1 Microvirga sp. | reverse complement strand
CGCATGGTCACGTCCTGCCGCGACAGGACCTCGGCGAAGTTGTCGAGGGTGATCGTCCCGAGGCTCAGAGGCATGCCGTAGGACGGCACGAGGGCCGCCGTCAGCAGGGACAGCATGGGCAGGACGAGAACGGCAGCGATGACGAGGGTCACGAAAATCTCGGCGGCCGCGCGGGCCCGGTCGAGATGCCAGAAGGGCAGCATGGGAGCATCGTCTTCCAGAAGCACGCGGCCGCGGCGGGTGATGATCTGGCTGGCCGCCACGCAGACGACGGCGATGGCCGCGACGAATAGGCCGAGCGTCGCCACGTCGCCGAGAATGCCGGTGCCGAAACTCGACAGGCGGCGATAGATGAGAACAGGCAGCGTGAGGTAATTCACCGGCGCGCCCAGCAGGGCCGGAATGCCGAAATTGCCGATACCCGCCACGAAGGCGAGCAGGCCCGCGCTCATGAGGTGGGGACGCAGCAGCGGCATCACGTGGTCGGTGACGATGCGCAGGGGCCGTGCGCCGTCCACGCGGGCGGCTTCGACCACGGTGAGCGGAATGCGCTTGAGGCCCGCGCTCACCACCACATAGACGAGCGGCGCGTGATGCAGCCCCAGCACGAGAATGATCCCGTCGCGCCCGAGCATCGGGTTCGCGCTGCCCACTCCGGGCGCTAGGCCCAGGCTGTTCAGGATCGGAGATGCCGGGCCGGCGAGATGGAGAAAGGCAAGTGCGATGACCTGGGGCGAGATCATCACCGACAGGACGAAGAGGAAGGACGCGAGATGGCGTCCGCGCATGTCGGTGACGCCCAGGACCAGCGCCATCGCCGTGCCGAGCGGGACTGCCAGAAGCGTGGAGAAGAAGGCGGTCTCCACCGTCGCCTGCGCGGCACGAAGGGCCGACCGGCCGGAGAGGGCCGCGAGCGCCTTTCCGGGATCGAAGGTCCCCCCTGGAGACAAAGCCATCAGGAGAAGCCGCAGGGCCGGCAGGACTTCGAAAGCGAGCACGATCAGCGCGACGAGAGCCAGGAGGCCGAAGCCTCCCCGCTCAAGGAATGATCGGGTGTGCGTCCGATTTCTCACTGGCCGAAGATATCGGCGAATGCCGCCTTGTTCGCGGTTTCGTCGGCCAGGGCCTTCGCGGCATCGAAGCTCATGACCTTGATCTGCTCGCGCGAGGGATAGCCGGCGGGCAGCGGGACGGCGGGGTGCGCGGCGATGTAGCCCTGCTTCAACGCCAGTTCCTGCCCTTCCTTCGAGATCAGGAAATCGACGAAGGCGCGGGCGGCTTCGGGATTCTTCGTGGTCTTGAGGATGGCGACCGGCTCGGACACGGCCGAGACGCCTTCCTTCGGGAAAACGAACTCGATCGGAGCTCCCTTCGCCTTCTCGCGAATCGGCATGTAGTCGACGATGATGCCATAGAGCTTCTGGCCGCCCGCGACCTGCTTCAGCACGTCGCCATTGCCGCCGCCGGCCACGGCATCGTTGTCCTTCAGGTCCTCGTAATACCTCCAGCCGCCTTCGAGGTTGCCGGTCAGGGTGGCGGCATGGATGAGGGCTGCGCCCGACGTCAGCGGGCTCGGCATGACGAGCTGTCCCTTGACCTCGGGCCGCGTGAGATCGAGCCAGGAAGTCGGCTTGAAGGCCGCCTTCGTGTTGTAGGCGATCCCGGTGGTGATCAGCTTGGTGGCGAACCAGAATTTCTGCGGATCGTGGGTGCCTGCGGCGTAGGCTGAGATGTCGGCCTTCTCGTGCGCGAGCAGCCGGTCGTCCTTCTTGAGCCCTTCCATCGTGACGCTGTCGGCGATCAGCAGCACGTCGGCCCGGGGCTGCCCGGCCTCGAATTCGGCGCTCAGCTTGGCGAGGATCTTCGGAGTGCCGTCGCGGACGAACGTGACGTTGACCTCGGGATGCTTTGCCTTGAAGGCGTCGATGGTCTGCTGTGCGTCCGTGTTGGGCTGGCTCGTATAGAGCACCAGGTCTCCGGAAATTCCCTGGGCCTGGGCGAAGGCCGGCACGAGGGCGGCGAGCAAGGGAAGTATGCGCTTGATGAGCACGGGCAAGTCCTGTCTTTCGTTTGATCTATCCCGCGCTAGCGGCCTTGGATGACGTCCCTGTGACGAAAGACTAGAGCATGAAGCGGAAAGGGCCAGCACTGGACCGGCCCTTTCGCGAAATCGGGATGTCAGCCTTCTCCTACGCGGCGAGTTCCGCCCGCACCTTGGCGCGGAACTCGTCGATGCAGACGAGCTTACCCCCGCGTTCCACGTGCCAGAAGGTCCAGCCGTTGCAAGAAGGGAAGCCTTGGGTCAGCGCGCCGATCTTGTGGATCGAGCCGATGATGGGGCCGAGGGCGAGCGTGCCGTCGGCCCGCACCACGGCCTTGTGACGGCGGCGTTCGTCCACCAGCGTCTCACCCGCCTTCACATGGCCGCACTCGATGAGCGACAGGAACGGCACGCGTACCTCAGCGCGCTTCTCCGGCGGGGCCGCGACCGACACGTCGTCGAGCGGGACGACCGCGTCGATGCGCTTGCGCGCCGCGTTCGCATAAGTCGGATCGCGCTCGAGGCCGATGAAGTTGCGCCCGAGCATCTTGGCGACGGCGCCGGTCGTGCCGGAGCCGAAGAAGGGATCGAGCACCACGTCGCCCGGATTGGACGAGGAGAGCAGCACGCGGGCGAGCAGAGCTTCCGGCTTCTGCGTCGGGTGCACCTTGCGCCCGTTCTCATCCTTCAGGCGCTCGTCGCCGGTGCAGATCGGAATGAACCAGTCCGAGCGCATCTGCACGTCTTCGTTTCCGGCTTTCAGGGCATCGTAATGGAAGGTGTAGCCCTTCGAATCCGCGCTCTTCGAGGCCCAGATCATGGTCTCGTGCGCGTTGGTGAAGCGGCGGCCCTTGAAGTTCGGCATCGGGTTGGCCTTGCGCCACACGATGTCGTTGAGGATCCAGAAATCGAGATCCTGCAAGGCTGCGCCCACGCGGAAGATGTTGTGGTAGGAGCCGATCACCCACAGGGTCGCGTTCTTCTTCATGACGCGGCGCACGGCGGAGAGCCAGGCGCGGGTGAAGGCGTCGTATTCGGCGAAGCTCGCGAACTTGTCCCAGTCGTCGTCGACCGCATCGACGAGACTCTGGTCGGGACGCGTGAGCGCCTGTTCGAGCTGGAGATTGTATGGCGGATCCGCGAAGACCACATCTACGCTCTCAGGAGGAAGCTTCTCGAGATTGGCGATGCAATCGCCGAGAAGGATCTCGTTGAGAGGAAGAGACTTCGGCAGGACGGAGAGGGAGGCTTTACGCCCCGTCCGAGGAGCCGGCGCAGACCGCCCGGTACGCGAGACACTGATCCGGGAGGCGGCGCCGGCAGCCCCGGTACGCAAGGTACCCATGGGTGATCACCGGTTACGCAACTGACACTCAGGATCATCGTCCGT
>DASRWK010000282.1:0-7202 GCA_035776715.1 Microvirga sp. | reverse complement strand
ACCCCATCACAGCGATGTCTTCGAGCGGAAACAGACTCGTGAGTCCCTCCCGCGCCATCGCATGTCCGCCCACGCCGCCGAAGCGCAGACTGCCCGCACCGAGCCGTGCCTTCAGCGCCCGCATGAGCTTCGCGCCGAGCTGATCGCCTGATTCCTCACCCGAGACGATCCAGATGTTCAGCGGTTTCGCCTCAGCCATGCTTTCGCTCCATCCAGGGGAGGTCGACGGCGACAACAAAGACGCCGAGACGGTCCGCGATGCGCAGCGTCTCGTCCTGTTCCAGCACGAAGGTCGAGCCTGCGCCGATCGCGATGCCCGAGAGCCCCGACTTCGCGGCCTCGGCGACGGTGCGGGGACCGATGGTCGGCATGTCCACCCGGAGATCCTGGCCGAGCTTGGCGGCCTTGATTAGCACCCCACCCTCTTTCCGGCGGCGAAGGCCGAGCCAGGACTGGCGCAAGTGTCCGACCCGGCGCAGCATGCGGTCCGTGCCCTCCGGGCCTTCGATGGCGAGCACATGGTTGCGGGCGATCACGGCTCCCTGCCCGATGTCGAAGGCCGACAGCGAGGCAAGGAGGTCGAGTCCCACCGCGATGGCCTGCCGGTCGTCGTCGCTTGGCTGAAGGGTTCCGCTCAAGGACCGGGACGCGACGAGATCGGGGGCAAGCTCGTGAGCGCCCACGACGCGGTGCCCGCGCTCTTCGATGAGCATCACGGCCCCGCGCAGAACCTGGTCGTCGCCCCGGGTGATCACCTCCTTCACTTCCTGCATGTTGCGCAGGGCCGAATAGGCTCCCAGCAGGGCTGCGAAACCAGGACGGCGAACGGCGCCAACAAGGGACACGGCGCGGGGCTTCCACTGATCGAGGGTGGTCAGGATCGTTCTGAGGTCGAGAAGGTCCGCTTTCGCGTGGGCTTTCTTCCGCAGTTCGGGCGCTGCGAAGCCCCGGAAGGCGAGAACGCGATAATCCTGGCCGGTCCGTTCGAGGTGATCGACCACCTGGATCGGAAGGCGCCCGCTCCCGGCCACGATCGCGACCGGTCCGAGCGAGACGGGGTCCGGCCCGGGAGAGCCGCCTCCCGCCGATATTCTGCTCTCAGGCTGCATGCAGCCTCAGCCGGCGGAACTGAGCGGGTCCCGAGGCGTGCAGATCGAACGGTCCTTGCTCTCGCGGATGAAGTCCAGGATCTCGTGCACGAACGGATGGTTGGCGAACTCGGCCGCCACGTCCTCGACGCGCTCGGAGAGCGTGCCCTCGTCGGCGAACAGCAGGCGATAGGCGCGTCGGATGTCGTGGATCTGCTCGCGGGTGAAGTTGCGCCGGCGCATGCCGATGATGTTGAGGCCGGCAAGATGCGCGCGGTTCCCCATGGCCATGCCGTATGGGATGAGGTCGTTCTCCAGGCCCGACAGACCGCCCACGAATGCGTGGGAGCCCACGCGGGCGAACTGGATGACGGCGGAGCCGCCGCCGAAGATCACGAAATTTCCGACCGTCACGTGCCCTGCGAGCATCACGTTGTTGGACAGGATGCAGTCGTTGCCGACCTTCGTGTCGTGTCCCACATGCGAGCCTGCCAGGAAGGCGCAACGATCTCCGATCACCGTCCGGAGACCGCCACCTTCGGTGCCCGGGTTCATGGTCACGCCTTCGCGGATCATGCAATCGGCGCCGATCTCGAGGGTCGAGGCCTCTCCACGGTACTTCAGATCCTGCGGAATGTGCCCGATGGACGCGAAAGGAAAGATGCGCGTACGGGGGCCGATCTTCGTCCTGCCCGCGATCGCCACGTGACTCAAGAGCTGACAGCCCTCGCCCAGTTCGACCTCCGGGCCCACGGTGCAGAAAGGGCCGATCTTCACACCAGCGCCGATCTTGGCGCCGTCTTCGATGACGGCCGTGGGATGGATCACGGTTTCCATTATTCGATCACCAGCATGGCGCTGACTTCGGCCTCGCAGACGAGCACGCCGTCCACCTTCGCCTCGCCCTTGTACCACCACATGTTGCGGCGGTTGTTGAGCTTCTTCATATGGAACTCGACCCGGTCCCCCGGCTCCACGGGTCTCCGGAACTTGACCTTGTCGATCGTCATGAAGAACACCTGCTTCGGCTTCGCCTGCTCGGCCATCTTCGCCTTGACGCAGATGGCGCCCGCCGTCTGAGCCATGGCCTCGATCAGGAACACTCCCGGAAAAATCGGCCGAGACGGGAAATGGCCCGTGAATTGTGGCTCATTGAAGGTGACGTTCTTGATGCCGATGCAAGAATTGTCGCCATCGATATCGATGATCTTGTCGACCAGCAAGAAAGGATAGCGATGCGGCAACAGCTCGAGAATCTCGAGAATATCGGCGGTTTGAAGCGTGGTGGGCGCTTCGGACATGACTGAAGTCTCCGGATAGGCCTTGGCGTATTGGTCCTTTAGGACGATGCGCCGTCGTCTTTGTCGGAATCGCCCTTGGATGCAAGTTTTTTCAGGGCGGTGATTTCGCGGAACCATTCGCGCATGGGCCGGGCGGGAACGCCGCCCCAGCGCGCACCGGCCGGAACGTCGCCGTTGACGCCGCTTGTCGCGGCGATCTGAGCGCCCATACCGATCCGCACATGGCCCCTCACGGCGACTTGGCCGCCGAGCGCCACGTAGTCCTCCAGCGTGCTCGATCCGGCAATGCCAACCTGGGCCACGATGACGCAATGGCGACCGATGACGACGTTGTGGCCGATCTGGACGAGGTTGTCGACCTTGGTGCCCTCACCGATCACGGTATCGCGGCTCGCACCCCGGTCAACAGTCGTGTTGGCGCCGATCTCAACGTCATCCTGGATGATGACGCGCCCGATCTGCGGCACCTTCAGATGCCCCTGCGGCCCCATGGCAAAGCCGAACCCGTCCTGGCCGATGCGGACGCCGGGATGCAGGATGACCCGGTTCCCGATGAATGCATTGGAGATGGTGACGTGAGGCGCAAGCGAGCAATCCCGGCCGATCTTCACATGTGGGCCGACCACCGTATGGGCGCCGACGACGGTGCCGGCGCCTATCTCCGCATGCGGGCCGATGACGGCCCCGGGATCGACGGTGACGCCGTATTCCAGGCGCGCGGAGGGATGTACGAAAGAACCTGGAGAAACACCCGTGGCCGCGAACGATGATTCTGGCCTTAAAGCCGTGGGGAACATCCTGCCCATCACCTGGGCGAAGACCCGATAGGCCAGTGGCGTCACGATGGCAATGGTATTCGGAGGCACCTTCGCCGCAAAGCGAGGCGTGACGAGGCACGCACCGGCCTGCGTCCTGCTCAAGGCCCCTACATAAGCGGGGTTGTCCATATAAGCCAGATCGTTCGGGCCTGCGCTTTCGAGCGGAGCGACGCCTTTAAGCAAAAACTCCCCGTCGGCATCGTCGGGGAGCGTTGTCTGCGCCATCTCCGCCACCTGACGCAGGTTCAGCGTCTGGTTCTGCGGAAAAAAATTGGTTTCTGTCATGAAAAAGTGAGGGCGCCCCTAAGGCGCCCTCCCCGATTAAAAGCGCGTTCCGCCGGAGAAACGGAAGGCCTGCGTCCGGTCTCCGCCGATCCGCGTACCATCCGCCTGAAGAATGCCCTCTTCCTTGGAGAGTGCGACCGCGTAGTCGAACCGGATCGGACCGAGTGGCGAGGTCCACAGGATCGACGCGCCGACCGAGGAGCGGATCTTGTCGCTATCGAGAACCTCGATGCAGTTCTGCGGCTCTCCCGGACCGTTGCAGGTTATGCCGCCATCAGGAGCGAATACACCCCCGCCGAGGTTGAACCGCGTCGGCCCCTCGTAGCCGAAGAGCGTACCGGCATCCGCGAACACCGCACCCTTCAGGCCGAGATCCCTCGGCAGGCCGAAGATCGGGAACTGCACTTCGAGCGAACCGCCGAAATAGGTCGTGCCGCCGATGGCGTTGGCATTCGCGTCCGGGCTCGAAATATCGCGCGGGCCGAGGCCGTTCGTAGCGAAGCCGCGAACCAGCGACGGGCCCATGAAGAAATGGTCCACGATGCGCAGGTCGGCACCCTCGTTGCCATTGTCGCCCAGGCCCATGATATGGCCGCCCTGGATACGGGCGATACCGACGATGTCCTCGAACAGCTCATGATAGTAGCGGGCGTCACCGGTGGCGCGGAAGTACCGCGAGTCGCCGCCGAGGCCGGCGAAGTCCGTCTTCACCTCGGCGTAGAAGCCGTTGCGCGGATCGCGGGTGCTGTCGAGGGTATTGTAGTTGAAGGTCAGGCCCGCGAGCGACGTGATCGTCGTACCCTGCGATTCCTTGATCGCCAGCGAAGCCTCGCCGTTCGTCAGACAGTTGTCGCCCGTCGTGAAACCCGGGATCGGGAATGAGCAGTCGTTGTACGGCTTGTCCTCGTCGTTCGGGATCTCAAGCTCCTGCTGGTACAGCGAGTAGCGAGCGGTAATCGAGAACTCTTCCGTGAAGGGCAGGCCGAGACGGAGCTGGCCGCCCGTCATGCGGTTCTCGTAACGGGAGTACCGGGTCTGGTCGCTGAACTTCGAGAACAGGTCGATACCCGCAGCCATCCGGTAGCCGAGGAAGTACGGCTCCGTGAAGGAGAAGTCGACACCATTCGAGCGCTGGCCGAGCTGACCCGCCAGACGGACGAACTGACCACGGCCCAGGAAGTTCGTCTCGGTGACCGCGACCTCGCCGATGAAGCCGTCGGCGGTCGAGTAACCGCCCGAAACCGAGAAGGAGCCGGTGGACTGATCTTCCACGTCCACGTTCACGATCACACGGTCCGCGGAGGAGCCGGGCTCGTTGGAGACGCGGACCTGCTTGAAGTAGCCCAGGTTGTTCAGGCGGCGCTCGGCGCGGTCGATCATCACCTGGTTGTAGGCATCGCCCTCGCCCAGGTCGAACTCGCGGCGGACTACGTAATCGCGGGTACGGGTATTGCCGCGGATGTTGATGCGCTCGATATAGATGCGCGGACCTTCCTCGATCACGTAGCCGAGGTTGACCGTGCGGCTCGCGGGATCGCGGGTGCCGACGGGGCGAACCTGCACGAACGGGTTACCCTGCCGCGCCACGGTACGCGTCATGGCCTCGACCGACTTCTCGACGGCATCGGCGCTGTAGACGGAGCCCGCGGAGACCGACAGATCGCCGCGCAACGCCTCCGCATCCACACCCGGAACGCGGGAGTCGATGGCGACATTGCCCACCCGGTACTGCTCACCCTCCTCGACCGCGATCGTGACAATGTAGCCGCCGGCATTGGCGTCGAACGTCACCTCGCTGGAAACGACGCGGAAATCCGCGTAGCCGTTCTTCAGGTAGTACCGGCGGATCAACTCCAGATCGTTGGAGAGGCGGTCCGGATCATAGATATCCGAGCTTTTGATGAAGCTCAGAATATTGGTTTCCGTGGTCTGCATGATGCTCCGCAGACGACCGGACGAAATGTGGCTGTTCCCGACGAAGCGAATCTCCTTCACGCCCGTCTTGTCGCCCTCGACGATGGTGTACACCACGTCGACGCGTCCATTCGGCAGATCCACGATGCGCGGGGTCACCTGAGCCAAGCCCCGCCCCTGACGGCGATAGACCTCGAGGATGCTCTGCACGTCGGCGTCGATGGCGGTTTGGTTCACAGGCGTGCGCGCCCGGCTCTGCAGCACACCCTCGAGCAAGGCCTTGTCGACCTTGCTGTTGCCCTCGACGGCAACCCGGTTGATCAGGGGACCCTGGGCGGCGGAAGCGCGGCTCCCCGTCTGCGGCACCCGCTGGGCGAGAGCGCTTTCCGCAACGGTAAGGCCAGCCATCAGCGCGCTCATGGCGATCATTGCGGTGGCGGCCGGCTTCTTCCGGCGTGGCGTGGTCGTCGACATCATCAACTGGCCCGTTTCTTTTATACTTTGTCGTCGCGAGGCGAGCCCGCGGCTTGGAAACACGCGTCCCAACCTTATTGGTGCTGCCCCGCTTGTACAAACTTTCGCCGTCATTGCAAACGGCACCTACAAACAGAGTAGCAATTTTTAACCGGCGTGGCGTCCTTGTCACGTTCGGCCCGCCACAAAACTTGTGGCAAGGTGAATAAGGCCTCACCCGAACGAGCGGGTCAGATCGCTCCAGGTTGCCAGAAGCATCAGCATCGCCACGAAGGCAAACCCTATCCTGAAGCCGATCTCCTGGGCTCTTTCGCTCAAGGGTCGGCCGCGGACAGCCTCGATGGCATAGAACAGGAGATGCCCCCCGTCCAACAGCGGAATGGGGAAGAGGTTAATGAGCCCGATCGAAACCGACATGAAGCCGATCAGGTTCACGAGGCTGTACATCCCGCCGAGTTCGTAGGCGGTCCCCGCGATTCGAGCGATTCCCACCGGCCCGGAGAGCTGATCGATCGACTCGCGCCCCAGAACGAGGCGGCGGACGAAGTTGATCGTCCGATCGACCTGATTCCAGGTGTCCACGGCACCGGCTTGCAAAGCACCCCAGGGGGAATACGAAATACGCTTGATCGCCGAGCGATCCTGAGGCGCCTGAACCCCCAGGAGACCGATGCGCTGCTTGCCGAAGGGCGTATCCCTCTCCTCGATCTTCGGGGTTGCCGTCAGGTTCACGATCTCGCCGTTCCTCTCGACTTGGAAGTTCAGCACCTCGCCCGAACTCGAACTGACGATCATCTGCATGTCGGCGAAGGTTTCGATCCGGGCACCGTCAATGGAGCGGATCACGTCCTGGGGCTGGAAGCCCGCCGCTTCGGCCGCGCTGCCGGGGATCACCCTCTCGATCACCGGCTCCAGCACCATCTTCCCGCTGAAGTAGTTGAAGCCCGCGAAAATCGCGATCGCCAGAATGAAATTGGCGATCGGCCCGGCCGCGACGGTCGCTGCGCGCTTGGCGACATTTTGA
Source organism: Microvirga sp. (assembly GCA_035776715.1). Classification (GTDB taxonomy): domain Bacteria; phylum Pseudomonadota; class Alphaproteobacteria; order Rhizobiales; family Beijerinckiaceae; genus Microvirga. Next base: position 298 of record DASRWK010000282.1, on the reverse strand, counting down.
TGGGGAAAACTGATCGCCCGCTGCTCGGGCGACATCTGCTGAACGCCCTGAGCGTCCGGAACGCTCGCGGCGTTGATGTCGCCCACGAATTTCACGTAGCCGCCGAGGGGAATCGCCGAGATCTTCCAGCGGGTGCCGTTCCGGTCCGTCCAGCCGATGAGCTCGGGTCCGAACCCGATGGAGAAAGCCGTCACGCCGATCCCGCACCGGCGTCCGACCCAGTAATGGCCGAATTCGTGGATGAAGACGACCACCGTCAGCACCACGAGGAAGGCGAATAGCGTCAGGGCGAGTGACC